>PGYF01000096.1 GCA_002839535.1 Nitrospira bacterium HGW-Nitrospira-1 | reverse complement strand
TTAAAAGAGGTAAAAAAGTAGAATTGGTTGGAGTAGATTTTACATGAGGCAACGAATATTCATTTCGTATAGTTTTTTAAATGAGGCAACAGGGCTAAAAGTCTCTACGTGAAAAGAATTTTACTTGCTCAATCCGGCTATTTTTGTTATATAATATAATTATGGCGATATTGATGATTACCTGCCCTGTAGGTGATATGTGAAAAAATTGATCCTGCAAATTAGATCTTTAGGGAGTCTGTGTAAGACATTGGTGTGCATGTTGCCTATACGGCAAAAGCCTGAAGATGCCTTCAGGACACCCACCTATATAATAGGCGGATCTGATTCTTCACATACACGACAGGGCGGGGACAATATTGCAAATTTGCCCGTGACTATGGTTTTAAAGCTTTTGGGTATAAAAAATAGAGAAATAAAGAGAGAAAACATCTTATCCATACCTTTTTTATCGGGGATTTCAATACAGAAAAAACCAAATTTATTTTCTATTATTACTGTTTTCTCAATACCAAAAGCCCTCCCTAAACCATAGTCCGTCCCAGGACTATAAAAATTGAATGTAGAAACAGAACAAAACAGAATACCGTCACTTGCCCTGCAAAGAGATACCTCAGGCCTTGTCTTCATTGACGCGGCGAACTGTCTATCTGTTAACAACGCTTTTATATGCGATTTAGTCAAAAATACATCCTCGTTATCCGATACTCTCTCTTTATCATATGAAAGAGTCGTAAAATCACGGCTGCAAGAAAGGAGAATCACCTCAGATGATTAATAATACTGTTTATCTTCTCATCGCTATCGTTACCGGAGTCATCGTTGGCCTGCTTATAAGCCTGCTGTATAAAAATACTTTAAAAGCCCGGAGCAAATCCATTGAACTGGAAAAAGTCAAACTAAAAGAAAGCGCCCGCAAGGAAGCCGAAACAATCAGGAAGGAAGCAGCCATTGAAGCCAAGGATATTGTCTATCAGGCCAAGACAGAAGCTGAGAAAGAACTAAGGGAAAAACACTCGGAATTGCACCATTTGGAAAAAAGACTCCGGCAAAAAGAAGAATCTTTCGATAGAAAATTCGATCAGATAGACAAGCGTGAACAAGAATTAGGGAAAAAGGAAAAAGACTTCAACTCGCGTGAAAGAGCGCTGCAGGATAAAGAAAACACATATAACTCATTGCTTAAAGAACAGTCTCAGATTCTGGAAAAACTTTCAGGAATAACTGCGGAAGAAGCGAAACAGGAAATCCTGCGCCGGACAGAAGAAAACTCCAGGCTTGATATTGCAAAGCTCATAAAGAAAATCGAGGATGAGGCAAAAGAAGGCGCTGAAAAAAAGGCTAAGGAAATCATCGGCTCTACCATACAACGTTACGCAAGTGATTATGTTGCTGATGCTACGGTAAATGCGGTAAGTCTTCCCAGTGATGATATGAAAGGCCGGATAATAGGCCGGGAAGGCAGAAATATACGGGCGCTTGAGGCTGCTACAGGCGTTGACCTGATTGTCGATGATACCCCTGAAATGGTAACCCTTTCGGCCTTTGATCCAGTCAGGAGAGAAATCGCACGGCTTTCACTTGAGCGTCTCATTGCAGACGGGAGAATCCATCCCACGCGGATAGAAGAGATCGTCGAAAAGGTAAAAAAGGAAATTGACACAACTATTCGGGAAGAAGGAGAAAAGGCGGTGTTCGAACTTGGCCTTTCAGGCATACACCCTGAACTCATAAAAACACTGGGCAGATTGAAGTACAGGACGTCTTACGGACAAAACGTGCTTCAACACTCAAAGGAAGTGGCCTGTTTTGCAGGTATGATGGCGGGAGAACTCGGGGTAGATACAAAGTTCGCCAAAAGGGCCGGCCTGCTCCATGACATCGGGAAGGCAATAGCCTATGACATAGAAGGTTCCCATCAGGAATTAGGCGCTAATCTGGCAAAAAAACACGGTGAAAACTTTAAGGTTGTCAATGCAATCATGGTGCATCATGGCGAAGGCGACCCCATTACCGTCGAGGCTGCCCTTGTTGCTGCAGCAGATGCGCTTTCAGCGGCAAGGCCAGGGGCCAGGCGTGAAAGCATCGAGCTTTACCTCAAACGTCTTGAGGCCCTTGAGCAGATGGCCCTTACCTTTAGCGGCGTTGAAAAGTGTTACGCGATCCAGGCAGGCAGGGAAATAAGAATAATCGTAAAGCCGGAAGACGTAAATGACGAGATGTCATCCCTCATCGCCCGTGACCTCTCGAAAAAAATTGAGGCGGAGATGTCCTACCCAGGACAGATAAAAGTAACCGTGATCAGGGAATCCAGATATGTTGAATACGCAAAATAGTAACGAGTCATCCGTAATGAGTAATGAGTTGACAGCCGGAAAAAGCAGTTCGTCGCATTTGTTATCTCTTCTCACTCATCACTCATCACTCATTACTCATTACCGGTTTGTATTATGAAAGTATTATTTATCGGAGATATTGTCGGCAAGATCGGCAGGAACGCCGTAAAGGCCCTGCTGCCGAATCTGGCGGATAAATACAAGATAGACCTTGTTATCGCAAACGGTGAAAACATAGCCGGCGGTTTCGGTCTCACGGAAACGCTTGTTACGGAGCTATTCAAGATGGGGGTCCATGTCATAACCACAGGGAATCATGTATGGGACAAGAAGGATTTTATTAATTACATCTCCAAGGATAACAGGGTTTTAAGGCCTCTTAACTATCCACCCGGTGTGCCTGGATACGGCAGCGTAATCTATACGCTGCCGGACGGAACAAAAGCTGGGATTATAAATCTTTCCGGCAGGGTCTTCATGCCCAGCATGGATTGCCCCTTCAGGACGTCCAGGCCTGAGATAGAGTATTTAAGAAAAGAGACCAATATAATCATCATCGATCTGCACGCAGAGGCGACCTCTGAAAAAGTTGCGTTCGGATACTTTGCAGACGGCCAGGTAAGCGCTGTGGTCGGAACTCATACGCATGTGCAGACAGCAGATGAAAAGATCCTGCCGCAGGGGACCGCCTACATAACCGATGTAGGCATGACAGGCCCGGCCAACTCGGTTATCGGCATCGAAGTCGATCAGATCATACAGCGTTTTCTGACGGGTATGCCGGACAGGTTTGCTGTCGCAAACGGTGAGGGAATTCTCTCTGCTGTTGTTATAGAAATCAATAATGATTCAGGAAAGGCAACCGCAATACAACGTCTCCAAATAATCTATCCGTAGCCCATCTTTGACGCCCCATTTTAATGAATAAGGAAGAACTCCCTGTGCTCTTGGCACAGGGATGAATTGCTTCCTAATTTGTGTCATTGCCCGATCCCCTCTGTCATTCCACGACCCCCTGATCAAGTCAGAGGGCATGCTTGATCGGGGAATCCATACCCTATCCTGGATTGTCCGGTCAAGCCGGAC
>PGYF01000095.1 GCA_002839535.1 Nitrospira bacterium HGW-Nitrospira-1 | reverse complement strand
CAAGCCGGAGAATGACGGAGGGGGGTCGTGGAATGACGGAGGGGGGTCGTGGAATGACATGATTTGTGACAAGAATGACCCACACGATTACGCGAAGACACATAATTTAAATGCATTTTTGGGGTTGATCGGAAATGGGAAAAACAGTGCGAAATGAAATGCCTACGTCTTCATGTTTTTGGCATGAACGTATCGTTTTAGTACAAAATTTTTCTCGTCTTCTTCTGATTTCAGCTTCCCCCTGAGTTTCTCATCAAGCAGCTCTTTGAGGATAAGCGAGTAAACAGGCCCCTGCTGAATCCCGAGTTTCTTTAAGTCGCTGCCCTTTAAAAAGGGTTTTATCTTTTTCAAATCTACCAGAAAATGTGATATGTCCTTTTTCTTGTGAACGTCTTTTGTGATTGCCATTGAAAAGAGGATTATTTCAATGCTTACATCTGCCAATAAATGATAAAGGCCTGCAGGATCATGCAAGGGAAGTTTTTTGAGTATTTCACCTGCTTCAGAGATGCTTTTCAGAATAATTCCCCTGAGTTTAGATGGCGCGGCCAGCCTCCCAAGAGCTTCCCCCCTGTCACTGTCACTAAGGTGGGACAGAAGCGCCATAAGATAGAGAACCCCGGCCTCGGCCTTTTCCTCCAGATACAGAAGGTTATACCAGGCAAGTGTCTCATACATGGATGAAAGTCTTGCCTGGAGATTTTCATCAAAAATAAGGTTTTTGTGTATCACCTTCAGAAGATCATAATCAGAAAGCCTTTTCAGCGTCTTCACAGGGTTTGTTTCGTTGAATGCAATGAGCAGTTCTTCGTAAAGACGCGACCCTGAAAGCCTTTCAAAGAGATTCATTTTAATCGCTGATTTTATGAGATTTGCGGTATGTTTACTGAGCTTAAAGCCAAACCTTTCGGCAAACCTGACTGCCCGGAATGCCCTGGTAGGGTCTTCAACATAACTCAGATTATGAAGCACGCGCACGGTCTTTTCCTTGAGATCGCGCTGCCCTCCGAAAAAATCTATCAGCGTGCCGAAATCTTTCCGGTTCAGCTTGATCGCAAGCGTATTGATAGTAAAGTCCCTTCTGTAAAGGTCTTTTTTTATTGAGGAAGTTTCAACTTTCGGCAGTGCGGCGGGAGACTCGTAATACTCGGTGCGGGCTGTGGCAATGTCAAGCTTCAACCCATCATGAATGATCTGGGCGGTCCCAAAACGGGGATGAGACCTTGATCTGACATGAAGCCTTGCACAGAGTTCTTTTGCAAAGAGAATACCGTCCCCCTCGATTACGAGATCTATGTCAAGATTTGCCTGCCCCAGCAGCAAATCCCTCACTGATCCTCCGACAAGATATACGTTCACCCCCATTTTGTCAGCTGCTTCCCCTGCGGTTCTGAGCAACGCGTAGACCTTCTCCGGAAACCTGTCTTTCAGCAGTGTTGAAAGGTTTTTGCTTACTGCATGCATTTCGGTTATGTCTTCTTTGCCGATACATCTTTTTCTTAAAAATTCTTCATACAATACCCTGAGCAGATCTGTTCTTGTGATCGCGCCGATAATACTGTCCCCTTTCAATACAGGCATGAAACGCTGGTTATGCTCGATCATCATCATCTCTATGTCTCTGATAGAGGTATTAAGCTCCACTGTCAGGGCTTCGGAGGTGGAAAAATCACTGGCCTTGTTTTTCCTGAATCCATGGAAGATCGCTTTTTCGACGATTTCCCTTGATATCAAACCTGCATATTTGTTGTCACGGATTATAGGGAGTACGTTCACTCCGAATTTTGTCATCATATCTTCTGCTTCGGAAATCAAACTGTCCCATTGAATCGTGATAACAGGACTGGTCATTATATCAACAGCTGTCTTGACGGGTTTTACATATCGGGACAAGAGAGTAACGATTTTTTCAGCAACGACCTCCAGTGACGCCTCTCTGATGGTTGCTGAGGCCGCAGTTGCATGGCCGCCGCCGCCGAACTCTTTCACTAATTCTCCAACGTCAAGCTCAGGGACCCTGCTTCTCGCTATAATCAATATCTTCCCCTCCATACCCAGAAGAAGAATCACCGCATCAATATCTTCAAGCTCCATAAGCCTGTGGGCAAGATGAGCAGCGTCTCCGACATACGTGTCCCTCGCTGCCCTGGCGATCACAATCCTTATCCCTCTGAGAACGATTTCATCAGATGATTTAATCAACTCATTGAGGAGATCCAGTTCCTCTACATTCAGTTCAGTTTTGAGATAACTGGAGACGATATTGAGATTTGCGCCCTTCTTCAAAAGGTATGAAACAGCAAGCAGGTCCCTCTCTGTTGTAGAGGGGAAAAGCAGAGAGCCTGTTTCTTCATAAATACCAAGCGCCAAAATTGTAGCTTCCATCGGGGAAGGATGAAGTTTTTTGCCTTTCAGCAGCTCAACAAATAACGTAGCTGTGGCGCCTATATTTTCTATCTTTTCAACTTCTCCACGTATATCTTCCTTTTCCATGGGATGGTGGTCATAGATATGTATTGTCAGGTTTTTATTTTCAAGGAGTCCTGCCAAAGGGCCCAGTCTGCCGCGCTGTTTTGTATCAACAATAATGAGCGTGTCTACTTTTTCTGTATCGATATCTTTCAGGCGGTTAATTTTGACAGGATCAAAAACCTCTATGAAATCCCGCACCTTTCTTTCCTGTGAGCCCGGGAATACAATCAGCGCATCAGGATAGACTTTTTTTGCTGCGATCATCGAGGCAAGAGAATCAAAGTCAGCGTTTATGTGAGAGGTTATAATTTTCACGATACGTTTAACCCCAAAAATCCTTAAAAAAAGAAAATCGCTGCTTTGCAGATAGTCCATCCAAGCAGTGCGCAGGCAGGGATAGTGATGACCCAGGCAACGATAATATTCCCGCCAACACCCCACCGGACTGCAGAAAGCCGTTTTGAGGCGCCGACGCCCATGATAGTAGATGAGATGATATGGGTTGTCGAAAGCGGCAGGCCTATACGGGATGCTACCTCAATAATCGTAGCTGCGGAAGCCTCTGCCGCAAAACCATGAATAGGTCTCAGGTTGACCAGCTTCACACCCAGGGTTTTGATAATCCTCCAGCCCCCTAAAGCAGTTCCCAGACCCATTGCTGTTGCGCATAAGAGAATGACCCATGTCGGCACATTGAAGTCGGGGATGATATGAGCGCTGACCAGCGCCATTGTAATAATACCCATCGTTTTTTGGGCATCGTTATTGCCGTGGCTGAATGCCATATAAGCGGCAGATACTATCTGTGACCGGTTGAATATTTTGGAGACCAAAGCCGGAGAAGACCGTCTGAATATAGTCACCAGTAACTGCATAAGAAGATACCCGAGAACCAGACCGACAACCGGTGAGGCAATAAGACCTATCAGAATCTTGTAGACGCCTTTTTGGATAATGCGCTGAAATGACCGTGATCTGGGTGACTGCTGATGCATCAACCAGTCCGGAACCGACCATCTTTGCAACAGCCGTGCCGGCAAAGGCACCCGCAATGTTCAGGACAGCTGCCATAGCCACAGCAACTTTTGGAGAAAGTACACGGGTAGAGACTGAGGTAGCTATCGCATTTGCGGTATCATGGAAGCCGTTTATGAAATCAAAGACAGTGGCGAGGACTATAACGCAGACAAGCAATGCAAAGGAATCATGCATATTTGAGGACTATTGCTTCTAAAACATTGGCCACATCTTCACATTTGTCGGATGCGTCTTCGAGGTGTTCGTAGATCTCCTTCCATTTTATGATCAGGATAGGGTCTTTCACCTCATCGAACAATTTTCCGAGTGCGTCCCTGAATTCCCTGTCGACCATGTTTTCAAGCCTGTTTATCTCAATACAGTAATCCTGCACATGGGAGTAGTTCTTTTCTTTGAGATTTTTTATAGCCTTCTGCATGACCTCGGTTGTCACAAGAAGATCCTTTGACATTAATATTGCCTCTTTTGTCGGTTCCTTGATCCGGAAAACAGAAATCCTGTCTACAGCTGCCCATATAAGGTCGAGTACATCGTCAAGACTTGCTGCCAGAGAATGTAAATCTTCCCTGTCGATCGGGGTAATAAAGGTTTTATTAAGCTTCTTCATTATCTCATGAGTGAGGATATCGCCTTCCTGCTCCACTTCATATATCTCTTTTGTCTTTGCCTCAAGATTGTCAAAGTTTTCCATGAGCGCAACGAGTAGGGCGGCTGCCTTCGTGAGATTCAAGGCAGCCCTGTCAAAAATCTCAAAAAAATCTATTTCTTTTGGAAAAAGTTTCATAATGTAGTACCGATAGGATATAAGAAATAAACGATGATGTCAATGTTGCGAATTGCCTCATCTAAAATCTACATGAAAGTGAATCGTTGCCTCATTTAAAAAACTATACGAAAAAATATCAAAATAGTCTCTCATAAATCAAAAA
>PGYF01000094.1 GCA_002839535.1 Nitrospira bacterium HGW-Nitrospira-1 | reverse complement strand
GGGTTCTTCACAATGTCCTTTCCTGCCATCCTGCCTCCTTCTAAAAAGAGGCGGTCTAACATTCTTAAAAGCGGACATTTCTATTTTGGTATGACATATTCCGGCGGTAATTTTTACCGGATTTTAGAAAAATCAGCTATCAGGGAGAGCGTTTCCCATATGCCCTTTAAAAGGGCCAGTCTGTTTGTCCTGATTTCCTCCTGCCTGTCCATTACCATCACCTTGTCAAAGAAGGTGTTGATAGGCGGGGCTATTTGAAAAAAGACTCGTATCCCGTCAGAGAACTTTTCATCGGCAAGGAGAGGCATACATGTATTCCTCAAGGCAACAAAAGAGGCGTAAAGATTCTTTTCTTCTTCCTGGACGAACAGGCCGGTGTTCACAGGCTGGAGAGGCGTTTTGGGCGTAATATTATGCACCCTTTTTACCGCAAGCAGAAAGTCCGGGAAGATCTCCTCTCTTCTGAGTTCCTGCAAGGCATTCAGCCGCATGGTGATCAGTTTTAGCGGCTGGACAGATGAAAGTGAAATTACGGAATTTATGAGGTCCTGCCCATAGCCTGAGGATGAAAGAATAAATTCCGTCCTCTGCTCCATGAAATTCAGAATGTCCTCGAGTGTTTTTTCCACAGACTTTAAATTCCGGAGATTTGTCAGCGCATACCCGAATATTTCTCCAGGATTGAGGTCATAGCCCTTTTCCAGGATGATGGAAATGATCCCCATGGCCTGTCTCCGTAAAGCAAAAGGGTCCTCAGAGCCGGTAGGAACGAGTCCGACAGAGAAGAACGAAGAGATATTGTCAATCCTGTCTGCAAGGCTTACGATTGCGCCAATGTCTGTCTGCGGGACCCTGTCCCCATAATTTTTCGGCAGGTACTGCTCCTCAATTGCAGCGGCGACCTCGCTGTCTTCCGTGTCATGAGTCGCATAATATTTTCCCATTATTCCCTGAAGTTCGGGGAATTCTCTGATGACCCCTGTAATCAGGTCGGCCTTTGATAACCTGGCGGCCCGCAATACCTTGTCCTTCAGGTGAGGTGATATTTTTTCAGAGAGAAAGGCCGCTATAGCCATAATGCGCTCTGTTTTTTCATGCAGGCTTCCGAGTTGATCATGGAAGGTTACATCCTTCAGGCTTTCGACCCTTGCCTGGAGGCTTTTTGCGGTATCTTCATGATAATAGAACTTTGCGTCGTCAAAACGGGCCGTTATGACACGCTCTGCGCCTATCCTTATTGTCTCTGCGTTTTCAGCTATTGTGTTGCTTATGACAACAAAATGATTCAAAAGATTAGCGTTACTGTCCTCGACGCCGAAATATTTCTGATGGTCCTTCATGACAGTGCTCAGGAGTTCTTTGGGGAGTTTGAGGTATTCTGCCTTGAAGCTGCAAAGTACCGGGACGGGGTATTCCACGATATAGGTGACCATCTCCAGCAATTCTTCGTCTATGACAGGCTGTATATCCGGACTGTTAAAAAGAGCCGCGATATTTTTGCGTATGCTGTTTTTTCTTTTTTCCTGATCAAGAATGACGAAGTTGTTTTCAAGCAGGCTCATGTATGAGGCGATGTCTTTTACCTGAAATGCTGCAGGAGAAAGAAATCTGTGACCCTTTGTCATATTGCTGCTATTGACGCCGTCGAGTTGGAAGTGTACGGTTTCAGCGCCGTATAGCGCGAGTATCCAGCTTATCGGACGGGCGAAATAAAGACTACCGTTCCCCCATCGCATTGATTTGGGAAAATGCAGGGAGAGGATGATCTTTTTTGCTATTTCGGGGAGTGCTGTTTTTGTCTCAAGGCCTTTTTCCTCGATAACCGCAGCGATATATTCAGCCTTGCCCTTTATTTTTATCTTCAGGTCAGAGACACTGAGCCCGAGCGAGTTTGCAAATCCTGCCGCAGCCTTTGTGGGATTGCCCTGCTCGTCAAAGGCGGCTTTCTTTGAAGGCCCGAAGACTTCCTTTACAACGTCTTTCTGCGCCGGGTTTACACCGCTGATGATCAAGGCAAGTCTTCTTGGTGTAGCATAGGTCCTGATGCTCTGGTAACCTGTTCTGAACTCATCGAATGTTTTAGCAGCTATCTCTTTCAGATCACAGAGCGCAGGAGGTAAAAATCTTGCAGGTATCTCTTCTGTCCCGATCTCTAAAAGAAGTGATGAGTGATGAGTGATGAGTGATGAGTCGTTATTTTGTTCCTGATTCCTGTTTCCTGAGTTTGGGATTTTATTTATGTTTGACTTCTGATTGCTCACTGCCGGCTCCTTAAAAGAGGGAACCCCATATCTTCCCGTTGCCGGTAATAGGCCGCTGCGGTGAGCTTGGCGAGGTTCCTTACCCGCGCAATATATTTTGTCCTTTCTGTTACTGACAGCGCTCCCCGTGCGTCAAGGAGGTTAAACAGATGAGAACATTTCAGACAGAATTCGTAGGAAGGGATAACGAGTCCGGCTTTGTTCATCCTGATGGATTCTTTTTCGCAGTCCTCGAAATGCCGCGCAAGCATTTCGGCATTTGAATGATCGAAATTGTACTTTGACCCTTCAACCTCGGTCATGTGATGGATATCTCCGTACGTCAGTTCCTTGTTCCATTTCAGTTGAAAGACATTGTCAACGCCCTGAAGGTACATCGCTATTCTTTCCAGACCATAGGTCAACTCCAACGTCACTGGTTTGAGATCAATCCCACCCACCTGCTGGAAATAGGTGAACTGAGTAACCTCCATCCCATCAAGCCAGACCTCCCATCCAAGCCCCCAGGCGCTGAGTGTTGGAGATTCCCAATCATCCTCCACAAATCTGATATCGTGCTTTGTCGGGTCTATTCCGAGAGATGAAAGGCTCTCGAGGTAAAGTCCCTGGCTGTCCTCCGGCGAAGGCTTTATGATTACCTGATACTGATAATAATGCTGAAGACGATTCGGATTTTCTCCGTATCTGCCGTCGGTCGGCCTTCTGGAGGGCTCTACATAGGCGGCCTTCCATGGCTCAGGCCCAAGCGCCCGCAGGAAGGTGGCGGGATGGAATGTGCCTGCGCCAACCTCTATATCATAAGGCTGTAACAGCGCACATCCTTTTTTGGCCCAGAAATTCTGCAGCGATAAAATCAGTTCCTGAAAATACAATGCTGACCTCCAGAGTGTGAGAAAAAATCATAGATAAAGCATCCTGCTTTTGTCAAATAGCCTGCTTTTGTCAAATCGTTTGAATAGGACTGCTAATTGCTCGTTCGGTATCAACGTCCCCAATTAATCCGTCCCCAATTAATCCCTGGTGCCAATGCTCTCAACTCACTTGCATTTGGCTTGTTAATCTATTTGGCCTGTAGACTAATTTTTAAGGGCGATCGCGCCACATCCCAATAGTTCGGCGCGCTACTTTACCGCGTATGACTTTGCCGATACTGATTGATGAAGGCTGAGACGAACTCGCCGATCTTCTCTTGCTGACGCCTGGGCAGGCGCGCGGCGTCCTCGAAAATCTTCCGTAGTTTTCCATCCGGCCCGCTTTTCTTTTTGACCGTTAATTGGGGACGTTTTTAATTGGGGACGTTGATACCTAACGAGCAATTAGTCAAGACAAATTACGCATTTGACAACGGCAGCCATCTTCTGAGCATGGAGCACAGGAACTCCGCCAATCAAATCCTTGAATCGCT
>PGYF01000093.1 GCA_002839535.1 Nitrospira bacterium HGW-Nitrospira-1 | reverse complement strand
CCGTGGAATGACGAAATCCCGTGTAAACGTTCCATTTGAATCATCTTAAGAATAGCCTTTTTCTAATATTTTTACCCACTCACATCCACGAAGACCCATGAAAAAAAAACTCGTTACTCGTTACTGCTGAGCCGTAATGCGTAATGAGAATAGTCCCTCCCTTTGGCAAAGAGAGGTTAGTAGGGATTTTTTTATGAAACAGACCATGGTTGCGCCTGCAATTATTTGACAAATACCGTATTACAATGTAAACATAAAATATGATTTTCTATGAAAGCGATGTCAGGAAATCCGTTTCAAAAGGGCTTGTTCCAAAAGATATCTTCAAAAGAATTAATAACGCTTTTATTGCAATAGATACCACCAATGACTTGGGGCTTTTTGACGTCAAAAAACTGAAATCATCGGGGCAAAGAACTTATTACCGATTAAGGAAAGGAAAATATAGAGCTATTTTCTACGCAGAGAACAGGAATTACGTTGTTATATCAATTGCCAAAAGAGAGGAGGTTTATCATCAATGGGAGTGATATCCGTCAGGCTGAACAAAGACGAGGATAAAATACTAAGGCAGCTATCAGGGTATTTTCATGTCGACAGGTCAACATTGATAAAAAAGTCATTAGTTGAATTGTATGAAAATATGAAAGACATAGAGATGATAGAAGCATTTGAAAAGAAAGAAAAAAGAGGCAAGGTTTTTTTTATAAGCGCTGAAGATATTTTGGGAATATAAGGAGCTGACGACGAAGCCGTAACTGCGGAAGTTGGGGCAGCGTTTGAATGCGGCTCCGTCTTAGACGATGACCCCGCCTCCGACTACAGCATCTCCATTATAAAAAACAGCGCTCTGGCCGGGCGCAGTCGCCCATTGGGGCTCGTCGAACAGAACCTTCACCCCTTCACAAAGAATCTCTACCAAGGCCGGCCTGGCCTCCATCATGGAACGGATCTTGACAGTTGCCCTGAAGGAACTTTCCTGCGGGGCGAGAATCCAGTTAATATCTTCAACAAAAAAACTCCTGATCTTTGCGTCTTCCTGTGAGCCGACAATGATGGCATTCTTAAGGGTGTCGATTTTTATCACGTAATGCGGTTTCAGGGAAGAAATGCCAAGCCCTTTTCTCTGGCCTATTGTATAGCGGTAAATACCCTTATGGGTCCCCAACACCTTGCCCTTTGTGTTGAGTATAGGACCAGGCTCCCCTCGAAGAGGCGATAGTTTTTCGATGAACCTGAAATAGTTTTTGTCTTCGATAAAACATATTTCCTGACTCTCCGGCCTGTCTGCTGCGGCAATGTCCAACAAACGCGCTATTGTCCGTACATCCTCTTTCCGGTAATCCCCAAGCGGCAGAATTAACCTGCCGAGCGTATCCTGTCCGAGCGCATACAGAAAATATGACTGGTCCTTCTTCGGGTCAATGCCTTTTTTCAAGGATTCTCTCTCAACCCTTGCATAGTGGCCTGTTGCAATATACTGCGCGCCTCTTTTTTCAGCCTCCCTGAGAAGAAATGGGAATTTCACATATTTGTTGCAGAGGATACAGGGATTTGGCGTCATACCTTTTATATATGCCTCTACAAAAGGCCCTATTACTTTTTCTTTAAACTCTTCCCTGACATCCAGTTCAGCAAGTCTGATCCCGAGCCTCTCGGCTGTCTTCGATGCGCTGTTGACGGCTTCTATGGAACAGCATGCAGTAAAACCAGGCCTGTCTCCCGCGTCCCAGAAAATAAAACTCAGCCCTTCGACCTCAAAACCCTGCTGCATTAAAAGATGGGCTGTTACGCTCGAATCAACACCCCCGCTCATTCCAACCAAAACCTTAGACATTTATTACTATAACAAAAAACCGCTGCCCGGTTCTAACCCGCTATAGAGAAGCCTGTTGCTATAAGGTCAACTACTTGCGCTTGAGGAATTACTTTTCCTGTTTCCCGGCATCTTTCTTAAGATGCTTTTCAATCTCCTCGGGCATAATCTCGATTTTCGCATCTTTCCTCAGTTCCTTTCCCCACTCTTCCCGCCTCTGATCCTGGGCAGGGACCAGAAATCCCGGCTCGAGCGCAGGCCTTGCCTCTTCAAAGGTGCTCTGACGCGAAGGCTCCTTCCTGAGGACCTTTATGATATGAAAACCGTCCTTGTCTTGAATGACGCCGCTCAGGTCTCCCACCTTCATGTCGGTCATCGCCTTATAGATCGCCGGGTATTTTTCCTTTGTAATTTTTATCTGCCTCACGATAAACGTGCCGTCCAGCACTAATTTCCAGACGTCATTATCGTTCTTCCTGATGGTCTCCAGTATCTCACCGGCCTTTTTCCGGGTCGCCATCATGTCCATGAAGAATTGCATTTTTTGGGTCAACGTCCCTGAAGTTTGAAATATAAAGTTTGACTGAAATTTGATATAAAGGAAAAGTAGATAATAAAACTGGTATTATAAAAATTAAGCAGATTGATGACGAGAAATATTATCAAGAGTTTTTTTCGAAAGTAGATAAGGGAATTTTTATCCAAAAAGAAAAATTATAACGAGATAAGAAACGAGGAGGCGCTAAATGTCTATACGAACCTTTACAGCCGTTCTTCATAAGGAAGCTGACCTTTATGTCGCGGAATGCCCGGAAGTAGGCACTGTAAGTCAAGGCTATACGATTGAGGAAACAATTGCAAATCTAAAGGAAGCCACGGAATTATATCTTGAGGAGTTTCCTTTAGAGGAGACGTCAAAGCCGCTTATGACCACATTTGAGGCAGCAGTAAATGCCTAAATTAAAGAGAATTTCCGGAGAAGAAGCAATCAAGAGATTAGAGAAACTTGGTTTTAAGCAGATTCGCCGGCGTGGCAGTCATGTTGTCTTGAAAAAGCAAACTTCTGAAGGAGAAATCGGCTGTGTTGTTCCCTTGCACAAGGAATTGGCAATCGGCGCATTACGCGGCATTTTGAAGCAGGCCAAACTGACTGTTGAAGAATTTTCTAAAGTCTGAAAAGGGTTAAACAAAGGGTCTGTTAAAGTCTATGTCTATTTTTCGGCTTCAATTAAGTCAACTAATTCATCAACGTCCCTGAAGTTTTCATCGTCAATTAGAGGAGATGGGCTGTGTTTTCATCTATCCCACGTCCGCTGGAGTGATTCGTTATGCGCCTCATTTGTATACATCTCGTCTATGGCCAACTTTAACAACTATAATATGCAATTCCCTGTCGGAAACTGAATAGACTATTCTGTAAACTCCCTGACGAATTCTGTGCCTGTTTTCTCCTGTAAGCTTTTCACATCCCTGGGGTCGGGGGTTGTTTGCCAATCCCTGAATCTTTTGAATTATCCGTAGGCGATCTTTCCGCGGTATGTTCTCAATTTCTTTGACAGCCGACGGCTTGATAAGGATATTATATTTTACCACGCCTCTTCAGATCCTCGAGAACTCCCTCAAATGACAGGTTAGGCTCATGAGCCCTTTCTGCAAATGCTGCGATGTCTTCTGCATCTTCCGCGAAGATGATTCGGATTGCCTCATTGACGATATCAGAAACAGAACTATCAGTTTCAGCGGCTTTTAGACGAAGGGCCTTATGGATCCGGGGGTCAAAATAAATTGTTGATTTTTTGGCGATTGTTTTCATGTTTTCAATATACCATCATGAAGGCAAAACATCAAGAATTCGAATTGCCTCATCTAAAATCTACATGAAAGTGAATCGTTGCCTCATTTAAAAAACTATACGAAAAAATATCAAAATAGTCTCTCATAAATCAAAAA
>PGYF01000092.1 GCA_002839535.1 Nitrospira bacterium HGW-Nitrospira-1 | reverse complement strand
AGGGTTCTTCACAATGTCCTTTCCTGCCATCCTGCCTCCTTCTAAAAAGAGGCGGTCTAACATTCTTAAAAGCGGACATTTCTATTTTGGTATGACAGAACCCTTTACAAAAAAATGCAATAATTATGCTCGCATTTGTAAGTCTTCAGTAAAGCGGGGAAGAATCATAACCCCCATCTTCGTAACAATTCAGTAATAACCCCTCCTCACCTCCCCTTATCTTAAGGGGAGGAATAAGAACCCCCATCTTAAGTTAAGAGGGGGCTGGGGGAGTTATGTTCCCCAGTCCACTGAATGGTTACCTTGCATTTTCGGCTTTACAACATTTCCTTCGGACTATTATAATGAAAAATAATGAAAAATAAAATTGCTGTCGGAATTTCTGTTTTACTTGTAGGGTTTCTTCTGGGAGGCGTATCGTTTTACTTTTTAGGAAAAATCACCGGCCGGCAGAAGGGATATGTCACTCTGGCTCCCCATGTCCCCGGACAGATCGCCGAATCAAGCAAGGCATTTTCCGAGATAGTGGCTTCTATCTCCCCTTCAGTAGTAAATATTTCTACGACAAAGGTTATGAAAAGGGAACTTGCGCCGTTTCTCGACGATCCTTTCTCGGAATTTTTCTCGCCGTTCCGCGATTTCAAGATGCCCAGAAAGTGGAAGGAGCAGAGTCTCGGTTCCGGCGTTATAGTTTCGCCTGACGGATATATCATTACAAACAACCATGTGATTGAACAGGCAGACGAGATCAGGGTTACGCTTTTTGACAAGAGGTCTTTCAAGGCAAAGGTGATCGGCGCTGACAATAAGACAGATGTTGCCATCGTAAAGATCGATGCTGATAATCTCCATGCGGCGCAGTGGGGTGACTCGGACAAGCTGCAGGTAGGAGAGTTCGTGCTTGCCATCGGCAACCCTTATGGACTGAGCCATACTGTTACGATGGGGATAATCAGCGCAGTCGGAAGGGCAAATGTCGGCATCGCGGACTATGAGGACTTTATCCAGACTGACGCTGCCATAAACCCCGGCAATTCAGGCGGACCGCTCGTTAATACCAAAGGTGAACTGATCGGGATTAATACTGCTATTTTTTCAAAGTCAGGCGGGTACCAGGGCATAGGCTTTGCGGTCCCCAGCAATATGGCCCGCCTTGTTATGGACCAGCTTATTCAGAAGGGGAAGGTTACGAGGGGATGGCTCGGGGTGACTATCCAGGAGATTACGCCTGAGCTTTCCCAGAAGTTCGGACTCAAGACAGCAAAAGGCGCGCTCATAGGAGACGTGGCAAAGGGAAGCCCTGCGGAAAAGTCCGGCCTCAAGAGAGGAGACGTCATACTTGAATTTAACGGCAAAAAGGTCAGCGATGTGGGGAATCTCAGGAATATGGTGGCGCAGAGCAAGGTCGGCGCGCAGATACCTCTTACTATAATGAGAGCAGGCAAAGAATATGCATTAAACGTTACCACTGCCGAGCTGCCCAAGGATTTATCCGGGGCCGCGCCCGGCAATGCCCCTGAAGACACTGCCCTTGAAGGGCTTGCCGGACTGAATGTGATCGAACTCACCAGGGAAATATCCAGACAACTGGGGCTTCCCAGGGATGAAAAGGGAGTTGTGGCGGTCAGGGTGGAGCCGGGCAGCGCTCTCGAAGATGCAGGGCTGAGAAAGGGAGACGTCATTCAGGAGATAGACAGAAAAAAAATCGCCGGTCTTGACGATTACAACCGGATTGCAGCAGATATACGCTCGGGGGATACTGTTCTTATGTTTATCAACAGGGGCGGCAAAAAGTTTTATGTGACAGTCAAGGCTGATTAATGAGGGTTTTTGCCCTTGAAAAATAAAGTGACCGCCATAGTGCCGGCTGCAGGAATCGGCAAAAGATACGGCGAAGGTGCGAACAAGCCATTTGTGAGTCTTGCAGGCAAACCTCTGATTATATGGGCGATCGAGACTCTTCAGAACCTCCCTGAGATTGCGGAGATCATACCTGTTGTGAAAGAGCAGGATATAAAACTGTGCGGCCGGTTGTTTGAAGAATATAAGATTGTAAAGATCAGACACATAGCGCAGGGCGGCAGGGAGAGGCAGGATTCGGTCTTTCACGGATTGAGCCTGATACATGATAAGGATTCCATTGTGCTTGTGCATGACGGTGTACGGCCCTTGATAGAGCCGTCGGTAATACGGAATGCGCTGCAACAACTTCACGGGTGCGACGGTGTGGTAGTCGGGGCGCCGTTGAAAGACACGGTCAAGGAAGTAAGAGACGGGCTTGTCAGGAACACGCCCAAAAGAGACTTGTTGTGGGCAATACAGACGCCCCAGATATTCTATTATCAGACGCTGTATGATGCGTATGAAAAGGCTATGGCGGATTTATTTTATACCACAGATGATTCTGCCTTGGTTGAGAGAAACAACGGGAAGATAAAGGTGGTTTACGGCTCTTATACGAATATAAAGGTCACGACCCCTGAGGACTTGTTGATTGCGGAGGTCTTTCTCAGGATGAGGAGCGGCGAGGCATGAGGATAGGTTTTGGTTATGATTCTCACCGGCTTGTTGAAGGAAGAAAGCTGATCCTCGGCGGGGTGGAGATCCCCTTTGAGAAAGGGCTCATCGGTCACTCGGATGCAGATGTGCTTTGCCATGCGATTAGCGATGCGATTATAGGCGCGCTCGGGCTCGGTGATATCGGCAGGCATTTTCCTGACAGCGATCCAAAATGGAAAGATGCCGTAAGCGCTGAAATGCTGAAATATATTCTCGGGCTTGTCGGAATGAACGGATATTTTGTGGCATGGGTGGATACAACGATTATAGCGGAAACGCCAAAAATATCGCCCTTTATTGATGCAATCAAGGAGTCCTTGTCAAAAACAGGCCTCCCCGCCGGCAATATAAACATCAAGGCAAAGACCAATGAAGGCATGGGTTTCATAGGCCGCGGCGAAGGCATTGCAGTGTGCGCGGTGTGCCTGTTGAACAAGATTTAACGCCGTATCCTCTGCCTTCCCGTGTAGATATTCATCCTGTCCCCCCGAATAAAACCAACAAGGGTAATCCCTGCAGCATCGGCAATTTCTACGGCAAGGCTTGTGGGCGCAGCCCTGCTCACAACAGCAGGAATTCCGCACCGCGCGCATTTTGTTACGATCTCGGAAGAGAGCCTTCCACTTGCGAGCATAATCTTCCCCTGTAACGGGATATTTTCCAGGAGGGCATATCCTATTGCCTTGTCAACCGCATTATGCCTTCCGATATCCTCTGTAAATACGAGCATATTTCTGTCGTCCGCAAGCGCCGCGCTATGGACCCCGCCGGTTAATTTGTATCCCTCTGATCTTTGCTGAAATTCCCTGTAAAGGTCCTTTATATGAGCAATATCGAATACCGTATCATCAGACAGCTTTTCCTGAGGTAATGGCCGGCCAAAGCTGATCCCGCCGGCACATCCCGACGTAACGGTCTTCTCCCCTTCCTCCACTGTCCCGTCCGCCGGCACATCGGCGTTGATTTCATCGCCATATTCTATGTTCATCCTGTCTGCGCACCAGCCACCCGATATCAGCCCCTCGTTATATATGACGCCGGCCACGAACTCGCGTATCATGAAGGGACTGCAGTAGAGGCTGATCACATGCCTGCCGTTTACAGATATCCGCAGCCTCTTTTCAATGGCAACAAAATCATCAAGCTCTTTTGCAGAGTCCTCTTTTACTCTCAGGATATTTACTTTTTTATGAGGTTCTATCATTGGCTCCTGTTTTTGATAATCATAG
>PGYF01000006.1:39569-40284 GCA_002839535.1 Nitrospira bacterium HGW-Nitrospira-1 | reverse complement strand
CCGTTTGTCGAATACCTCGGCAGGGATGTACTTGGGAGCGATGTCAATGCCTTTGGCCCGGGCTTCGTCCAGCACGTTGGGGAACAGCCCCATCTCGAATTCGAAGCCCAGTATGTCCACCTTGGTGATGTGCTTCTTGCGGCATTCCAGGATGATCTCTTCCACGAACAGGCGCGTAACCGGCAGGTTCACAGGCCCCACCGCCACCAGCCGCCCCGCCTTCTTGCCGTGGAACGCGGCGAAGCCCGTCGTTTTCTCCGCCCGGTAGGCCCGCAGGATCAGGTCGAGGAACGCCGCTTCCTTATCCTCGATCTGCTTGCGCTGCTCTTCCTCGCGCAGGTTCGGGTTGACCCCGATGTAGTGCTGGCGCTCGTACTTGCCCAGGTTGAGGATTTCAAAGGCGCGATAGTCCTTCCCTTCGGTCTTGAGTTCCCGCTGCACGCCGATCATCCGCTTGCGCGTGGTATGAATGCCGAACTTCCCGAGGTCAGCGACGATCCACTTGCGCCCCAGCTTCTCCGCCACCGCGGCGGTGGTGCCGGAGCCGCAGAAGAAGTCGGCGACCAGGTCGCCTTCGTTGGACGAGGCCTTGATGATGCGTTCAAACAGGGCTTCAGGTTTTTGGGTTGGATAGTCAGTTCTTTCCTTCGCTTGTGATGACATTGGTTTAGCATCCGTCCATAAATCACTTAATTTATGACCACCGGGACCTATC
>PGYF01000006.1:2047-39539 GCA_002839535.1 Nitrospira bacterium HGW-Nitrospira-1 | reverse complement strand
GGGGGAAGCTGTTCAGGAAGTGTGCCACCTATACGTTTAATAGCGTCTCTAACTTCTCTGCCGACGTTTTCATGTGTCCTGATCGCTGACTGCTGGTCTTTTATCTTATCTTTTGCAAGTTTGTCCCGTGTCTGCGTCATACGAAACTGGTTTGCCGCTAACTCTGTAGTATCCATGCGGTCCATGAGATTTTCTTTTTCTGATATTCTTTTCTGTTTCTTTATCGCATCCCTGCCCAGTCCTCCATACATGCCTTTATATCCGGCATCGTGGAAGACCCCGAACATCCTGTCATGCACTCCAGCATCACGCGCCGCGCCTGACAATGCCTTAAATTCTTCGGCAGTCTGCTTGCGGAGTTCCAACCGTTCAATATCAGCGGCAATTGCAGTGGAGATTTCCTGCTTGCGGGCTTGAATAGCAAAATACTTCTGGGCATTGGCTATTTCAGGTTTTCGTGGATCGCCGTTTTGCGCAATAAGATAGCAGGCAAAACGTGACAGATGGTAGTCATTAACTAATTGAACAGCGCCCTTGCCGCCTTCGATCGGTTTGCCGGCGCCGGCAAAGTGATAGGAAGGCTCATTTCCTGATTGTTTGCAAGAGGTTAGAGCCCTTTTAATTGCATCTTCAAAGCGTCTCCATTGCGTATATCCCAAAAGAGACTGAATTTCCCGTGCGCTCCAATATTCCGCTCCATGTTCATTTGCTCTCTTCAGGTCTTCAAAAGACTTGCTTCCTATTGGCGTTAAATTCTTATCTGACATGCCCCATCCTGAAATACGAAAACCATATTGCTGAATTTCAGGGTTTTCAGATTACACTGACATAAACCCTGTCACTTATTGCTTCTACTCCTTCTCTGCAACCTTTGCGATGCCGGATATCTTTTCGTCGGCAGTGTCCATAAGCTTCACGCCTTGGGTATTCCTGCCGTGGATCGAAATATTCTCTGCGGTTGTTCTGATGAGCTTGCCGGCGCCGGTAATCATAACCACTTCGTCTTCTTCCCTCACCTGGAGCAGGCCTACTACCTTCCCGCCTTTTTCAGTGAGTTTTATTGAAATTATGCCCTTGCCGCCCCTTTGCTGCAGACGATAATCTTCAATCTTTGTCCTCTTTCCAAATCCGTTCTCTGCAACAGTCAGGATGGTGGTCTTTTCCTCCGCAACCTCTGCAGCGACTACCTCATCGCCTTTCCGCAGCCGTATGCCGCGTACGCCCTTGGAGCTGCGTCCTGTGTCTCTGACGTCTTCTTCGTTGAATTTGATTGCAAGCCCGTTTCTTGTGCCAATTATCAAATCGTTGTTTCCACTGGTCTTCCTGACAGCAATCAGTTCGTCCTTCTCTTCAAGTGATATTGCAATAATGCCTTTGCCTCTTGGATTGCTGTATGCGGCAAGCGCAGTCTTCTTGACCGTCCCGTTTTTAGTGAACATCACGAGATACCCGTCTTTGAAATCACGGACAGGCAGCGCGGTTGAAAACCTTTCTCCTTCGGAAAGCTGCAGAAGGTTTATCAGCGCCTTACCTCTTGCTGTATAGCCTGCCTCGGGAATCTGATATATCTTCATCCAGTAAAGCCTCCCGAAATTCGTAAAAAAGAGCATGTAGTCATGTGTTGAGCCGATGAAGAGCTGTTCTACAAAGTCCTCTTCCTTGGTCTCCATGCCCATCCGGCCTTTGCCGCCACGGCGTTGACTCCTGTATGCGCTGAGCGGATTTCTCTTGATATATCCGGTGTGGGAAAGGGTTATTACCATTTCTTCCTCTGTAATAAGGTCTTCTATGGATATTTCTCCTGTATCTTCAACGATCTCTGTTTTTCTTTCATCAGCATATTTTTCCTTTATCTCCAGAAGCTCGTGCTTTATTATCTGGGAGACAAGGGCCTCGCTCCCGAGTATTGACTTTAACCTCTCTATCTCCTTCAACGTCTCTGTGTATTCAGTGATGATCTTGTCGCGTTCAAGACCGGTAAGTCTCTGCAATTTCATATCGAGGATGGCCTGCGCCTGTAACTCGGTCAGCGCATAATTGGCGATCAACCCCTCTTTTGCCTCTGCCGGGTTTTTTGAGGCCCTGATCAATGCGATAATCTCATCGAGATGGTCAAGCGCTATTTTCAGGCCTTCAAGGATATGTGCCCGTTCTTCCGCCTTCCTTAATTCATGGCGTGTCCGCCTGAGGATAACGTCCCGTCTGTGCTGCAGGAAATAACCGAGTATTTTCTTGAGGTCGAGAACATGAGGCTGCGCTCCCACAAGCGCAAGCATAATAATGCCGAAGGTGCTTTCCATCTGGGTATGCTTATAGAGGTTATTCAGGACCACCTCAGCCATCTCCCCGCGTTTCAGCTCGATTACGATCCTTATGCCTTCCCGGTCAGACTCGTCACGGAGATCTGATACGCCCTCTATCTTCTTTTCCCTGACAAGCTCGGCGATTTTTTCGATAAGCCTTGATTTGTTCACCTGATACGGAATTTCCGTAACAATAATGCTTTCTCTTCCTGCGTGCTCCTGTTCTATCTTCGCCTTTGCGCGCACCTTGATGATGCCCCTGCCGGTCGCAAACGCGCTCTTTATCCCGGCTGTGCCATAAATAGCGCCGCCTGTCGGGAAGTCAGGCCCTTTTATCACAGTCATAAGCTCCAAAATAGTAGTGTTCTTGTCCTGCAATAAAAGAAGAAGGCCCTCTATAATCTCTCCAAGATTGTGCGGCGGGATATTCGTTGCCATGCCGACAGCGATACCTGCGGCGCCATTGATAATAAGATTGGGTATCCGTGAAGGGAGGACTGTCGGCTCTACGGTTGTTTCATCAAAATTCGGGATAAAGTCAACCGTCTCCTTGTCTATGTCTAAAAGCAGCTCTTCTGCAATCCTGGCCAGACGGGCCTCTGTATACCGGTATGCGGCTGCGCGGTCACCGTCTATCGAGCCGAAATTCCCCTGTCCATCAACAAGGGTATATCTCATGTTAAAGTCCTGTGCAAGTCTTACCATGGCGTCGTATACAGCTGTATCGCCATGGGGATGGTATTTCTTCAGCACCTCTCCGACCACACCGGCGCTTTTGGAGTATTTTTTGTTGGGCAGCAGGCCTTCGCGGAACATTGCGTAGAGAATCCTGCGCTGGACAGGCTTCAGCCCGTCTCTTACTTCGGGAAGGGCCCTGCCGATGATTACGCTCATCGCGTAATCAAGATAGCTGACCTTCATCTCTTCTTCTATATTTATCGGCACCTTTGACATTTAGCTTGCAGCCCTTTCTCTGTTATCGAAATTTGTATATTTTACCATAAAAGCCCGCATATTTACATGGACAAAAACCGTGCTGAAATCGCATATAATACAAGGGGTGTAATATGCATAATCAATCAAATTTAGGGATTATACTTATCCTTATTGGTCTTTTTCCTATCCTGGCAGTCTGGTTTAAATGGAAGTTTTTCCTTGAAAACTGGCGCGCGCAATGGGTGAAAGATATTATGGGAGAAGGGGGGATGAGAGTATTTTACGCTCTCTTTGGATGCGCCTTAATCATTGCAGGGCTTCTTATTATCTTCAGGATTATCGGGCCGGAGGTAGAAGGGATAAAGAAAGGGGATGTTATTCAAGGAGAGGTTACTGAAGAGGAATTGATAGCTGAATTGGGATTAAGAAAGGAGTTTTATTATGGAATAAAGGTTCTTGCTAATGAAAATAATCAACAGCTTATCAAAAAGGCGCTGGAAATAATGAAAGAAAAGACCCCTGAATTCTTCGAGCTTGTTGTCAATAATATTAAGGAGATAAGGCAGTCAAAAGGACTTTTTACTATGGGTCCGATAAAGCTTGTTGGGGGAACTGACAGGGTAGAATTCAGCAATTTCGCCGGACAATACAGCGAATATAATGCAGCTGTTTTTCTTGTCCATGAAGCGGCTCATATAGTTGACCAGCGTAAAGGACTTCCTCAAACCAAAGAAGCAGAGATAAGGGCAAGGGAAGCAGAGATTGCTTTTCTTCAAGCATTAGGGAAGGTCGAAGGCCATGATTTTGAGAGCTTCATTAAATTTGTTGAAAATGAAATTGATATGATAAAAAAAGGGCATTTATATCGTGACCTTCCTTGAGCCAAAAACTGCAATTACTGCGTGGACAGGCGGGGGAAAAGGCGGCCCTGCCGGCTGCTGTTTTTAGGATTATCTGGTGCCGATGGAGAGAATCGAACTCTCACGGGGTCGCCCCCACCGGATTTTGAGTCCGGCGCGTCTGCCAGTTCCACCACATCGGCATTATCTGCTCTGCTTTATAGTATACAAAATTTAGGATTTTACCGCTTCCGCATTCCAAGAAAATTGTCTATGGAGCGGTCATAGGTTTTTTCAAATTCCTTATTAAAGTAGCAGGCCGGCAGTTCGTTGCTTTTACGGTGATAGCGCAGACATTCGCAGCATTTGTATTTTCTCGGGCATGGCTCGTATGTGCAGTTGCAGGCCGCCTTGTTTTTTTCTGAAATACATTCCATAATTGCCTCCTTGTTTCATATTTTTAACTGCCAACCCCTAAACCCTACGACCTAACCACTGTTTATTTTCCGATGCAGAAGGCGCTGAATATTTTATCCAGGATATCCTCTGGAGTTACCATACCTGTTATCTCCCCCAGACTGTCCATAGCTTCTCTGAGTTCTATAGAGAAGAGTTCAAGAGGCTGATTCGCTGACAAGAGACCGATCGCCCTTCCTATGGATGAGGAAGTATTATCGAGGGCTGTCTTGTGCCGTATATTTGTCACCACCACCCCTTCACGTTCTTCGCCCCAGTTCCGGAGATTTGCATGAAAGATAGCGGACTTCAGCGTTTCAACCCCTTCGCCTGACAGAGCGGACAGGGAGAGATACTCTTTTGTCTTTTCCCTGACAGTTTCAAGGGACAGTTTCGCAGGCAGATCCGATTTATTTATAACGACCACGGCGTTCTTCCCACTGATAAGCTCCATGAGCTGGAAATCGTCTTCAGCGAGCGGTTCACTACCGTCCAGAAGCGCTATAATAAAATCAGCGTTCTGTATCGCATGCAGGCTTCTCCGTATGCCTTCTTTTTCAACAAGTTCTTCAGAATTTCTTATGCCCGCGGTATCCATTATCCGTATGGGCAGGCCGTTGATATTCAGGTAATCCTCGATTATGTCCCTTGTTGTCCCCGGCAGTTCGGTAACAATGGCCCGATCCTTTTTCAACAGTATATTGAGCAGGGACGATTTGCCGACATTCGGCCTTCCGACTATCGCTACAGAAAGCCCGTCTCTGAAAAACCGCGCTTCCTGGAAGGTGCTTGAGAGACCATTGATCTCATCTTTGGCCTCTGCCAGCCGGCCACGAATCTGCTGGAGGGTTTGTATCCCGATCTCGTCTTCAGGAAAATCAATATACGCCTCTGCACATGCCCCTATTTCAAGGAGTTTGTTTTTGATATGCCCGAGTTTTTCAGACAGTCCGCCCTGAAGTTGTTCGACTGCAATCCTCATGCCCTCTTCAGTCTTTGCGGTTATAATATCGAACACAGCTTCTGCCTGGGTGAGGTTTATCCTGCCGTTTAGAAATGCCCTTTTTGTAAATTCACCAGGGTCTGCAAGGCGCGCGCCCTGCGCAAGCACGGCTTCCAAAGTCCTCTTCACGGAGATTATGCCGCCATGACAATTTATCTCGACCACGTCCTCTTTTGTATATGAATGGGGAGAACGCATTACTGAGAGGAGCGCTTCGTCCATAATTGTGTTATCGGCAGGGTTGATGATATGACCGTATAATAATGAGGCTTGTCGCGCAACAGAAGGGATATCCGCTTTTTTGGCGCGGAAGAGCCTGTCCGCTATCTCAAGGGCTTGAGGTCCGCTGATACGCACGATCCCTATCCCTCCCTGTCCGACAGGGGTTGAAATTGCTGCTATGGTATCATTTTCAAAACGCATCGGGTTTAATGCAAAATTGACGAAACAGTTCAGACCGACTGCTTTGCGAGTTTTTTGTTCACAAAGAACTGCTGTATGATACCGAGGATATTGTTTATCAGCCAGTATAATACCAGGCCCGAAGCAAAGCTCAGGAACATGAACGTGAATACGACAGGCATAAGCATCATCAGTTTTGCCTGTTTCGGATCCATTGTGGACGGGGTCATCTTTTGCTGAATCACCATGGTTATCCCCATGACAATAGGAAGGACATAATAAGGGTCTTTGGCTGAAAGATCCACAATCCAGAGCATGAACGGCGCTCCCCTGAGTTCAATGGCGATGAGCAGGACTTTATACAACGCAAAAAAGACCGGTATCTGAAGCAGCATGGGGAGGCAACCGCCTACCGGATTTACCTTGTGTTTTTTATACAGCCCTGTCATCTCCTGCTGCATCTTCGGCGGGTCTTTCTTGTATTTCTCCCTTATCTCCGCCATCTTCGGCTGGATATCCTGAAGCTTCCTCATGGATTTCTGTCCTTTGTTCAGGAGAGGGATAAAGGGGATCCTGGTGACAATGGTGAGCAGGATGATAGCCCACCCGTAATTACCGAAAAACCCATAGAATAATATCAAGACCCAGAACAGCGGCCTTGCGATGATCGAAAAGAACCCGTAATTTATGATATGCTCCAGCCCAATATTCAGTTTTTCGAGTCTTTTCTGCTCTTTGGGGCCTGCGTAGAGGACAAATTTGTTTACACTTGCCTTACTTTTAAAGGCGATGACAGGAGAGTCTTTATACGTCCATGCCCTTGCCTCTTCGACAGGGGTCACGGGGACGAGTGCGGCAAAGAAATACTTGTCCTCCTGGGCGATCCATTTAAGATTTTCCTTGAATATGTTCGGTTCTTTGAGTTTTTTCGGGTTCAGTTCCTTGAGGTCTGTGCCGGTCAGCAGGATAGGGCCGACATGAGCGCTGCTTGCATCGCCTTCATATATTCCAAAATCCGAGCCGAGCGATATCCGGTATTCAGGGAGGCCTGCAACTTCATCGCTGATATCGACTTTATATGTGTCCGAGTAAAAGGTATATGTCCTTTTTACGGAGACGCCTTCATGGGAGTATTCAAAGACAACTGTCCCGGAGTTTTTATTGCTGTCAAGCCTCAGGTCGGCGCCTGATATGCTGAAATTGACATTTGCCAGGTCAAAGGAATCATTCGTGCCGATGCCGACAGCAGGAAGAACACCCGGTTTTTTCAGGAGTATAACGTCCTGTCCTTTTTTGTCTTTATATGCCTTGATGGCCCATGACTTGATCGTGCCTCCTTTTGATGAGAGGACAGCGGAATATAATTCATTCTCTATCTTTATCTCTTTTTCCGGCGCGGATGTTGTGCCGGGAGCGACAGGGACGAGTACCGGCTCAGGCGTCTCCACCTTTTTTTCGGTAACAGGCTGAGGCGGTTTGACAACCGGCTGCTGCGGAGGAGGAAATAAAAACTGGTATCCGATGATTACCGCTATAGAAAGTATTATGGCCAGGAGAGTTTTATTGTCCATGATTATCTGACCGGATCAAAGCCGCCCGGATGAAAGGGGTGACACCGTAAGATCCTGCGTACAGACAGAAAAGTCCCCTTCAGGGCTCCGTATCTGCTGATCGCTTCCATGGAATATTCAGAACACGTTGGGACGAACCTGCAGTTGTTGGGCAGGAAGGGTGATAAAGCGTATTTATATATTTTAATTATCGTTATGAATAGTGTCTTCATTTTTGCCAAGCCTGGAAAATATTTTGATTATGCCTATCTGCAAATCAGCGAATTCAGCATCAGCCGAAGCGCTCCGCGCAACAACAACAAAGTCGAATCCCAAGGGGTTGCCTGTCAGATGCTTTCTGAATATTTCCCGCAGACGGCGCTTAATCCTGTTTCGAACAACGGCATTCCCGACTTTTCTGCTTACCGCAAGGCCGAGCCGGCAACAGGAAAGTTCATTGGGCAGCGCGTAAATAATAAAAAATCTTGAAGGAAATTTCGATCCAAGATCAAAGACTTTCTTGAAATCGCTGCGTTTTGTAAGAGAGCAGAAAACCTTTTTGCCTTTTAGGCAGACAGCTTTTTCCGTCCTTTTTTCCTTCTTCTTTTTATTATGGAACGCCCGCCGACAGAACGCATTCTGACAAGAAACCCGAGGGTCCGTTTCCTCTTTTTCTTGTGTGGTCGATATGTTGTATAAGTTCCCATAGTTTTTCCTGAGCAAAAAGTATAAAAGGTATTTCCCGTGAAAGTCAAGGTCAAATTGCGCGCCCGTTACATTATTAACTCAACGATTTTTGTTTATGTAACTCTGAAAAAATTGTGATATACTGATTTCTCACTGCATTAGCAATAACAGATTGACAGAGGAGGATATATGCACGCAGAAGTCGAAATTGTCGAAGGCGGCCAATCGATAAAAACAGAAAAAATGAAGCTGAAGCTGGTAAAGGAGTTTAGCGACGGGATTGTTATCTATGAAAATGAAGATGGAAGAGCGGTGCTATACTCGAAAGAAAAGAATAAGTTTACACTCATATCAATCGATATTGCTTAGGGCAGAGCCATTAACAGTTATCTGAATATCTATAAAGGCAGGCTGTAAGAAAAACACTCTTCAGTCAGAATTATTCCCTGATCCTTTTTCGTGCTTCAACCCTTCCACGATGACCATACTGAAGATAACGGTAAAGCCTGCAAATATGCCGAAGATATTGACGAGCTTGAGGTAGACGAGCATTGTCAGGACAAGAAAAAGCACGACAAGCCTGAACTGGCTGAAAAAGAGCAGCTTTGCGCCGGCCTTGTGAGAGCCCAGAAGTCCCTGAACACCCCAGGCAAGCGCCCTGAGGTTCAGAAGGCAGAGAAACCCTCCGATGAGGATGCTGAGCGGGAGTTTTTTCCATTCGATGAAGGCAGAGGCCGCTGCAAGCGGAAAGAGAAGCATGAGGGAATTTCTATGTATTTTTCGTATCAGATCCATTGTCCTGCTTCTTCGCCATCCGTAAGAGTTCTCTAAAACCGGCTATGATGCCCAGTATCAGAAAGATTATGGTAAGCCAGGGAGAACTGTGAAAAAGGCTGTCAAGGCCATAGCCAATAGCCAAACCAACAAACGTTGACAAAACCAGGTTGATTCCTACGGCGCTCGCCTGCAGCAGTTGTCGAAAAAAAGGTTTTTCAGCCATGCCGGTCTTTCTCTTCCTTATTCAATATCTTCTTCAGATTCAGAGGCAAGAAAATCATATGTTATTTCTGCAATCTCACGGTAAAAAACAGTTTTTGCCTGTTTGGCCAACTCGTCACAGTAATAAGGCACCCAATTCATCAGATGTTCCTCAAGAAATTTTTTCTGGAGATCGTATTTGTTTGTTTCTATCAAATAGCTCATAAAGAGGAATTCCAGGTAAAGGTGGTCTGGTATGAGTTCGAACTCTTCGTCTATGGCAAGACCGGCGCCGGCGTAGAACACTGACACTTCGTCAGCAGACGAGGTATTTTCGAGGGTAAGGAAAAATGATTCTATTGGCGGAAGCTTCCCTTCGGGATAGGAAAAGAGGCGATCAAAATCCCTGCGGATCTCTTCTGCCGTCTCCTCTGATTCAAGCTCAAAATCTTCTTTAATAGTTCTGAGCATATCTTCTTCAGGCGCCTTCAGAAAAAAATCTGCAAGAATCCTGTAGGCTTCGGCCTGCTCGATATTGCTGTGATCGTATACCGCCATAGTTTATAAATAATGTAGATTAGAGCCTTTTATATTTTTTTGAATGCCGCGAATGCCGCTTCTATGGTGTTTTCGATATCTTTTTCCGTATGCGCCAGCGACATAAACCCTGCTTCAAACTGTGATGGCGCAAGGTTTATCCCTCTTTCAAGCATCTGCCTGAAAAATCTCGCGAACTTTTCAGTATCAGCTGTTTTTGCTGTTTTGTAATCATAGACATCTTTATCGGTAAAATACGTACAGAACATGCTTCCAGCCCTGTAGAAGCGTGTTTTTACTCCGGCCCTTTTTGCAGCATCAATCAGGCCCTTTTCAAGCAGCGCAGACTTTTTCTCTATCTGGTTGTATGTGCCCGGCCTTGAAAGCTCTTTGATCGTTTCTATGCCTGCTGTCATCGCCAAAGGATTCCCTGAGAGTGTGCCGGCCTGGTAGACAGGGCCTTCAGGGGAGATCAGGGACATAATCTCTTTTTTGCCGCCGTAGGCCCCGACAGGCAGTCCGCCTCCGATAACCTTCCCAAGGCAGGTCATGTCAGGCTTAATCCCATAATATGCCTGTGCCCCGCCAAAGGAAACCCTAAAGCCTGTCATTACTTCGTCGAATATGAGAACAATGCCGTATTTTTTGGTCAATTTCCTGAGTGTTTCGAGCAACCCCTGTCTCGGCAGAACGCAGCCGATATTGCCCACAACAGGTTCGATGATTACGCAGGCGATTGAACGCCATTCTTTTTCTATTATGTTCCGTAAAGCCGGTATATCATTGTAAGGAAGCGTTATGGTATTTCTTGCATAGGACTTCGGCACTCCCGGACTGTCCGGCAATCCGAAGGTTGCAGCGCCGGAACCTGCTTTCACGAGCAGCCCGTCTGCGTGGCCGTGGTAGCAGCCTTCAAATTTTATGATACGGTCTCTGCCAGTGAACCCCCTTGCCGCCCTTATGGCGCTCATCGTGGCCTCAGTCCCTGAATTTACCATGCGTACCTTGTCCATTGAAGGGTAGATCTTCAGTATGAGTTCGGCCAGTTCTACCTCAAGCGCTGTAGGAGCGCCGTAGCTGGTGCCTTTTGTCACCGCAGCTTTCAGCGCTTTGACAACTCTGGGGTGCGCATGGCCGAGTATCATCGGGCCCCAGGATAAAACGTAATCTATATAGGAATTCCCGTCAACATCATAAATTTTTGAACCCTTTGCCTTTTCTATAAAGAGCGGATTGCCGCCTACAGCCCTGAAGGCGCGCACAGGACTGTTTACTCCTCCAGGTATAACGCGAAGGGCTTTTTCAAACAACCTTCCAGATTTGACAAATTTTTTCATTACGAGTTGTAAGTTATCACAAAAAAACTTTTCTTGTCAAAAAGCGGCAAATAAATTATCATATGATATAAAAATGTAACTTAATATCCGGAGGATGGTAATGAAAAAGATAGCAATTGGTTTGATTTTGACTGTGGCTTTAATTTCCTGTTCAAAAAAGGGAGCGGAACAGAAAGGTCCTTTTCTTGCAAAGGTTGGCAATACCACGATAACACAGGCTGATTATGACAGGGAATTCCAGGCGCTGCCTGAATATGCGCAACAGCTTTTTGCCGACGAGCAGGGCAAGGGGAAATTCCTCAATGAAATCATCAATAAAGAGATGCTTCATCAGGAGGCGCTAAAGAAAGGTCTGGATAAGACACCTGATTTTCAGAAAAAACTGGAAGAATTCAAAAAGTTAACACTCGTTACAGAACTTTTCCAAAAAGAAATTATGGCGCGTGCGAAAATTTCTGACCAGGAAGTAAAGGCTTATTATGACCAGCATAAAGAGGAATTTACTCCGACAATGCAGATAAAGGCAAGTCATATATTAGTCAAGACAGAGGATGAAGCGAAAAAAGCGCTGGCCAGGCTGAAGAAGGGAGAAAAATTCGGAGATATCGCAAAGGCAATTTCCATTGACCCAGGTTCCGCGAAAAACAGCGGAGACCTCGGCTATTTCTCAAAAGGCCAGATGGTCCCCGAGTTTGAAAAGGCCGCCGCAGACCTGAATGTCGGAGATATCAGTGCTCCTGTTAAGACGCAGTTCGGATACCATATTATTAAAGTGACCGACAAGAAGAAGGGATCTCCGATTGAATTCGAAAAGATCAAAGACATGATATCGCAGAGACTTTCGGGAGAAAAACAGAAAGAGGCCTTTGAACAATATATTACGGAGTTGAAGAAAAATTATAAGGTCGAAATCAACAAAGACGCTATAACGAAATCTGCTGCTGGAACCGGGAAGAAAGAAATTCCTCAGGCTGAGCCTGAGCAGCCGAAGAAAAACAAGGCAGAGCAGAAGAAAAATAAATAAGACATATTGCTGATCTGTATCTGTAAAAAAGGCGGGGGAATCCACGCCTTTTTTTATTACAGTAGACAGCGGGAATTCCTGCCTGCTGCTTATGGAGAAAGACATGCGCATTTTTCTGAATAAAAAGATCGTCCCTGAGCCGGAGGCAGTTGTCTCTGTATATGACCACGGTTTTTTGTACGGGGACGGGATTTATGAAACCATGCGCGCCTATAACGGTGTTGTCTTTATGCTCGACAAACATCTTGAAAGGCTCGGCCGTTCCGCATCCCTGACAAAGCTTGATATCCCGGAGACAGGGTTTATCAAGGATGCGGTCTCTATGACTATGGAAGCGAACAAGCTCTCCGACGCCTATATCAGGGTTACTGTTTCACGGGGCAAGGGCGCTATTGGGCTTGATCCGGCACTTTGCAAGGAGCCGACCTTTGTTGTTATCGCTGAACATTTCAAGAAATATCCGGAACACTTATACAGCAGTGGGGTTAAACTTGTTATCGCAAAGACCAGAAGAAACCTTGTCTTTGCGATCAATCCGAAAATAAAATCCCTCAATTTTTTAAACAATATCTTTGCAAAAATGGAGGCGAAAGAGCGGGGGGCTTATGAGGCGATTATGCTTAATGCCGAGGGTTTGATTGCGGAGGGAACGGTCAGCAATATCTTTTTTGTGAAGGATAACGTACTCTGTACACCTGCGCCGGAGGTTGGGGCGCTTGATGGAATAACCAGAGAGGTGGTCATAAACCTGGCAAAAAAAAATGGCGTCAAAGTCAGTGAGGGGGAATATTATCCGGATGATCTCTTCAACGCAAGCGAGGTGTTTTTTACAAATACTACCAGCGAGATCATGCCGGTGTCGCAGGTCGAACTGATTGATTATAAGGTAGGGGATGTTACGAAATCTCTGCATATGTTGTACAAAGAGGAAGTCTCCGCATATATAAAAAATTACCGGGGGAATTAAACGATTTCGATCAATCTTACTCCGGCGTTTTCAGGAACAGATATACGGCAAAAGCGCTGAAGAGAAAGGGGGCTGTCCATGCCGCCAAAACAGGAGGCAGCATCCCGGCATATCCGATTGACAGGGAAAAGGTATGGCCCAGCCAGTAAATAAGGCTTATCAAAAGTCCGAGCCCTGCGGCAATTATGCCGCCCCCTTGTTTGCTTCGCAAAGACAATGCTATGCCGAGCATCATCATGAATATGTTTATGAGGGGGAAGGATATTTTGGAATTGAGGTCAATAATGAGTTTGAGGTTGTTAAACCCCGCGTTCTTCAACCGCTGAATGTAGCCGTAGAGCTCATATATCCCCATCTCGTTTGGGGTCTTCATCTCGTTCGTAAAAAGATCGGGAGACTCGAGTCCGGCATATTCCATGCGCTCGATTTTTTCTATTTCCCCTGTCTCAACATGATATATCTTCACATTATTCAGCATCCATGTTTTTCCGTCCCAAAAGGCCTCCTCGGCGATGATCTGCTCTTTGAGGAAATCCCCGCCTAAAATAAAAAGGCTGACGCCCCTGGCGATCTTTTTCTCGGCAATATAGAGGTCGACTTTTACCGGAGAGCCGTCCCTGCTTTTCAACCATATGGCCCCATCGGAGAAGGCGGATTTTTTCTCTTTGCCCTCGAGTCTGTTTTGCAGCTCAGAGGCCTTTGCTGAAAAGTCTGGCGCTATCACTTCATTTGTTACAAATGCAAATATGCTCAGGAAAATCCCTGCGGCGATAAAAGGATAAAAGAGTGTCTTTAGTTTGCCGCCGGCTGCCTTAATCGCGTCTATCTCATGCCTGCGGAATGCCTGGCTGAAGGTAAACAGACTGCAGATGAGTACGGACATGGGGAGGAGATAAAGGAGAAACCGCGGCAGGTTGAGCATCGCATAGAGGGCCAATGACCAGAAAGACGCCTTGAAGCTGTCTATTTTCCCGATCAGGTCGATCAGGCTGAAAATAAAAGACAGGCCAAAGGTGATAAGCAGCAGCAGCCGGAAGAAATCTTTCAGGTAAAGCCGCTGGATGATTTTCATGCGGAATCCTCTCTTTTAAAGAGGATAAAGGCAACAATGCCGAGCAGTAAGCACGGAGTCCATGCCCCGATCAAATGGTGGACTTTCCCTGCCATAACAAGATTTTCTCCGTATATCAGGAGCATATAGTAAACAGTAAAGACAAGCAGGCCGATCGCCAGCCCGCCGAGCCTCCCTGATTTGCCTGCAATAAGCGCCAGCGGTGTGCCCATGAAGATGAGTATAAGGCAGACCGCAGGCAGCGACAGACGGCGGTGAAATTCGAGATAGAGCGCAGCTCTTTTTTTGTATGAGTCAGACTTCACGGCGTCCCGGAGGAGTTGTCTTGGCGTGTACTCCATCTTCTTTGGCGTCGGAGATTCGGCTTCAATGGCCAAAATCATGTTATATTTGTCGAAGAACATCTCCGTAACAGTAGTGGGCCTTGAGATATTGATATATCCGTTTTGAAGATACATTCCAATATTGAGGCCGCCCTGCATAAAAAATTTCCCCTCCTTTGCCATTAAGACCTTGGGCTCTTCCGCCTTCCTGTTGTCATAGATAAAAATATTGCCGAGGGTATCGCGGGATTTTTTTTCTTTCACCATGATGACAATGTCCTTAAAGGATGTGTTGAACATCCCTTCCTCCACAGAGACCGTTGATCTGAGCGTGATTATTTGGGCAATAGCCTCCCTGAGCTTTATACTGCTTTTTGGCCCGAGAGAGAATCCGACCGAAATGCTTGCGCAGAAGCAGAGAATTCCCAGCGCTATTACCGGAAAAGAGATCTTTCTGAAATTCATGCCGCTTGCCTTCATGACAATGATCTCGTTATCCATATTCATACGGCCATATACCAGCAGGGTGGAAAGCAGGAGGGACATGGGGATGGTCAGCAGCATAAGTTGGGGCTGTAAAAGAACTATAATCCTCGCCATATCAAAAAGCGAGGCGCCAACCCCGGCGAGGAGCCTGCTGAGCCTCAGCAGTTTTTCCATCATGAGTATCGAGTTCAGGAATGCAAGGGTCAGCAGGAAGCTCAGGAGCAGTTCTTTGAGGATTGTTCTGTAGAGAATTTTCAGCATAAAAAATATTTTAACACAATCCTGTTCAAGAGGTGACAAATCCGACAACTACACTCTCCCTGCCTTTATCTTCCGCTGGAATTTCTGTTAGCATAATAAATAAGAATCTCGTCTATATTTTCAAATAAATTAGTTCTATCTATAACTTAATACCTGGGGGAAGCAGAAATGAAAACTCTTATGCTGGATAAACTTAAACCGATAGTTTCAGAAAAGATAAAACCCTTTCTCCGGGAGATACTGTTCAGCTATACGGATAATATCCATTCTATCCACATCGTCGGCAGTTCCCTCACAGAGGATTACAATGCAAAGACCTCTGACATAAACAGCATATTTGTACTGAAGACTATGGACCTGAAATTTATAGAGTTGCTCGCGCCTTTCGGCAAAAAATACAGTAAAAAAGGGGTGGCTGCGCCACTCATAATGACCCCTGATTATATCAGGACATCACTGGATGTATTCCCGATAGAGTTTGCGGATTACAAGCTTATCCATCAGACGGTCTTTGGTGAGGACATTCTCAAGGACATAGAGATCAGCATGGCAGATCTGCGTCAGCAATGCGAGAGGGAGATAAAGAGCAGGCTGATCGGTATCAGGCAGGCGTATATCTCCTCTGTGGGTGACAGGCGAATGCTGACTGAACGGTTTGTCAATTCCATAGCAGGGTATATGCCGCTTTTCCGCGGAATAATATTCCTTATGGGAAAAGAACGGCCCATTGGAAAGGACCAGGTTATCTCCGCGCTTTCCGCTTCAACAGGGATTAATACGGACATCTTCAGAAGGATTCTGGACATAAAGAGAGGACACCTTACTCTCTCCAGGGATGAAATGAATACAGTTTTTGAGCAATACTACGAAGCAACGGAGAAGATCGGGAAGGTAATAGATGAACTTTGTTTCTAAATGGCTTTTATTCATCTTTGCATGCTGTTATTTACTTGCAGCGCCTGCATTTGCAGTTCAGCCTCCCTTGCCGCAGCAGCCGGCAAGCCATGTGGTGGATCTTGCCGGCATAATAGAAGACAGCGTTGAGAGCCGATTAGATGGATACCTTCAGGAACTTGAGCAGAAGACGACCGCCCAGTTTGTTGTACTGACGATAACTTCGCTGGAAGGCGATTCAATCGATGCATTCTCGATCACAACAGCTCATGAAAAATGGAAGCTCGGACAGAAAGGCAAGGACAACGGTGTCTTGCTGGTAGTTGCGCAGAACGATAAAAAATACAGGTTTGAGATAGGATACGGCCTTGAAGGTATATTGCCGGACAGTCTGGTCGGCAGCATCGGACGTGAATATCTTGTCCCGAATTTTCGTAAGGGAGATTATTCTGCAGGCATTACTTCAGCTGCGCTGGTCATAGCAAACAAGATAGCCTCAAGCGAAGGCGTTGAGATAACAGGGATGCCGAAACTCCGGGTGAGCAACTATCCGGCCAGGTCACGGAAAGGCGGCGGCATTGTAAGCAATATCCTGACTATACTGTTTCTGATAGGCGCTATAATATTATTCATTAAAAACCCCAGACTGTTTCTGCTTTTCCTCTTTGCCTCATTCATGGGCGGCGGGAGGAGAAGCGGATGGGGTAGCGGTGGAGGGTTTGGTGGTAATGGCGGCTTTAGCGGCGGTGGCGGAGGTTTTGGCGGAGGCGGAGCTTCCGGAGGATGGTAGTGTATAATTCATGAAAGATATATTTAAGGAGGCTTAAGATGGGAAAAGGTCTGAAAATTACATTGGTAGTCATAGGCATTATCGTGCTTTTGGGATTCATGGTCTTTAGTTGGGGAATTGGCGAATATAACAAAATCATCGCAATGGACGAAAATGTCAAGGCCAGCTGGGCCCAGGTCGAGAACCAGCTAAAACGGAGATATGACCTGATACCAAATCTTATAGAGACGGTAAAAGGTTATGCAAGGCATGAGAAAGAGATTTTTGAAAACATAGCCGAGGCAAGGACAAAATATTTCCAGGCAAAGGATGTAAAGGGAAAGGTCCAGGCATCAAATCAGCTTGAGGGTGTATTGTCCAGACTTCTGATGCTGAAGGAGACGTATCCTCAGCTCAAGGCAAATGAGGGTTTCCTGAAACTTCAGGATACCCTGGAGGGCACGGAAAACAGGATTGCGGTAGAGAGAAAGAGGTACAATGAATCAGTCCAGATGGTAAATACGTACAGAAGGACAGTCTTCGGCAAGATTATTTCAGCTCTGGCAGGGGTCTCGGCTGCTGAATATTATGATATACCGGAAGCGCAGGCAGAAGCCCCAAAGGTAAAGTTTTAGAGGCTGTATGTAAAAAGGTAAAAAGGGGGTCAAATCTTTAATGTCAACATTAAAGATTTGACCCCTCATACTGATCAGATTGATGCGCTCAATGCCTTCCTCTCCCTCCATCTCGAATACGGCGTCAAAAATAAGGAACTGATCCTGATCAATATCAAGGAGCATGGATTTACCTTTGGGAGAGAGATAAAGAAAAAGTTCCTGCGCAGCCAGATCAGTCTGTTAGTGAATATTTTAAATGAAGGGATCAGGAACCGCGAATTCAGGGAATGTAATACCAAAGAGGCTGCAAGGATTATTATGGCAACATTGAGGGGCATTGTGCTGTCGAGAATTATGGCAGGCGAGAGTATTGTTACGGAAAAAGGCCTTGGTGATCTTATACTTAAAGGGCTTGCAAGGGCTGATAAGGAAAATCCCCGGAAAAAAAGAAAATAACAATATAGGGAAAGAATGAGGCTATCCATGAAAAATCAGCGTAAAAGCAGGACAACAAAATCTGTCGGAAACCAACAGGCAGGAAATAAAGGGAAGAGATTACTCGCCGGTATATTTCTGGTCGGCCTTGGTGTATCTTTCCTGACCGGCTGTTCAGACAAAAAATCAAAGCAGCCGAGGATAATGCCTGCTGCGCCGGTAACTGTCGAGACAGTGTCCCAAAAGAACGTGCCGGTGCAGCTTCGCGCTATCGGCAATGTCGAGGCCTATACAACCGTGGGCATAAAGGCTCAGGCAGGCGGGACGCTGGCCAGGGTCCACTTTATTGAGGGGCAGAACGTAAAAAAGGGGAGCCTGCTCTTTGAAATAGACCCCCGGCCCATGGAGGCCTCCTTACGACAGGCAGAGGCTGCGCTTGCCAGGGACAGCGCCCAGTTCGAAAACGCAAAAAAGGACGCCGGCCGCTATGCCGGACTTGTCAGGAAAGGATATGTTTCTCAGGAGCAGTATGAGCAGCTCAAAACAAATGCCGACGCCCTTGAATCTGTTGTCCAAGCTGATATGGCGCTGGTAGAAAATGCGAAAATCCAGCTCGGATATTGTTCCATTCATGCACCGATCAGCGGCCGAACCGGCAGTCTGCTTCTCCATGAGGGAAATCTCGTCAAGGCCAATGCTGATACACCGATGGTGGTCATCCATCAGATACAGCCGGTGAATGTAATGTTCAGCGTGCCGGAGAAATACCTCCCTGAACTCAGAAAATATATGACCTCAGGAAAGCTCGTTACCGAGGCCTTTTCGTCAAAGGATGACGACAGTCCTCGAAAAGGCAGCCTGACTTTTATTAACAATGCTGTGGATCCGGCAACCGGAACGATTATGATGAAGGCCTCTTTCCCGAACCAGGACAGCCGTCTCTGGCCCGGCCAGTTTGTGAATGTGGTTATAACCCTTCGAGTTCAGCAGAATGCAACGGTTGTTCCCTCGGCAGCAATACAGACCGGTCAGCAGGGCCAGTTTGTCTATGTGGTGAAGGGAGACACAGCCGAGTTGCGGCCGGTTACAGCAGGAATTGACTATGAGGGAATAACAGTCGTTGAAAAAGGGATTGCGCCGAATGAGCAGGTCGTCACTGATGGCCAGATGCGTCTTACACCCGGCGCCAGGATTGCGATCCGGAATGGCAAGCCATGAACATTTCCCATCTGTTTATAAAACGGCCGGTCATGACCAGTCTGGTCATGCTGGCAGTGATGATCTTCGGCGTCTTTGCCTACCGGATACTGCCGGTAAATGATCTTCCGAACATAGACTTCCCGACGATACAGGTAACATCCAATCTGCCGGGCGCAGGCCCGGAAACCATGGCCAGCGCTGTAGCAACCCCGCTTGAACGCCAGTTTTCAACCATCTCCGGTCTGGACTCCATGACCTCAACAAACGGACAGGGCGTCTCGGTCATTACCCTCAAGTTCGCACTGGAGCGTGATATTGATGCTGCTGCGCAGGACGTCCAGGCTGCCATCTCAAAGGCAGCCCGTCAACTCCCCGAAGACATGCCAAACCCTCCGTCATATAAAAAGGTAAACCCGGCTGACCAGGCAGTGCTTTTTCTTACCCTCATCTCGCAGACCCTGCCCCTCTCTACTGTAAACGAGTATGCCGACACTATTATTTCTCCGCGTATCTCGATGATCAAAGGCGTGGCACAGGTGAATATCCATGGGTCACAGAAGTACGCCGTGAGGGTACAGCTTGACCCACAGGCACTGGCAAGCCGGGAGATCGGCCTGAATGAGGTGTCTGCTGCTCTGGCAAACTGGAACGTGAACCTGCCCACAGGAGGTCTTCAGGGGGCAAAACAGGCGTTTACCATACAGGCCGCAGGACAGCTTTATAATGCAGAGGCCTTCAAACCGCTCGTTGTGGCATATCGCAACGGCTCGCCGGTGCGGCTGCAGGATCTCGCCAGGGTGACAGACAGCGTTGAAAACAATAAGGTTGCAGCGTGGTATAACGCAGGAGGTAAATCAACACGGGCCATAATTCTTTCAGTTCAGCGTCAGCCGGGCGCCAATACCATAGAAGTTGTTGACAGCATAAAAAAACAAATCCCTGGTTTTAGAAACCAGCTGCCAGGGGACGTTCAGCTTAATATCCTCTTTGACCGAACAGAATCCATCAGAGACTCAGTGGCAGACGTGAAGTTCACACTGTTGCTTACGATTGCCCTGGTCATTCTGGTGATCTTTCTTTTTCTGCGAAATATGTCTGCTACAATCATTCCAAGTCTTGCGCTGCCGCTTTCCATCATAGGCGCCTTTGCCGCAATGTATGGGCTCGGGTTTTCAATCAACAATATTACCCTGATGGCCTTGACCCTGTCGGTCGGCTTTGTGGTGGATGACGCAATCGTCATGCTCGAAAACATCGTCCGCCACATGGAGCATGGCGAAACAGCAAGAGAGGCTTCGTTCAAGGGATCAAAGGAAATCGGGTTCACTATCCTCTCCATGACTCTTTCCCTTGTTGCGGTCTTTATCCCGGTACTCTTTATGGCAGGGATGCTGGGCAGGATGCTCCATGAGTTCGCCGTGACCATTACAATAGCGATCCTCATCTCAGGCGTTGTTTCACTGACTCTGACGCCCATGCTTTCCAGCCGCTTTCTTAAGCCGCAGGCTGCAAAGCAGCACGGGCGGCTGTACAATGCCATGGAGAGGTTCTTCGACAGTATGCGCAATCTCTATGAGCGCACCCTCAGACAGGCGCTCCGTCTTCGCCGCACCATAATTGTGGTGACCTTCCTCATGACAGCCTTGACGGTCTGGCTCTTCACGAAGATGCCGATGGGTCTTTTGCCGCCTGATGATATCGGCGCGATCTTTGCTACTACTGAAGGTGCCCAGGGCATATCCTTCGAGGACATGAAACAGCATCAGCAGCAACTGGCGGATATAGCGCTTCAGGACCCTAATATCGAAGCGTTTATGTCGTCAGTCGGCTCAAGCGGGTCGCGGGGAGGCTCCAACAGCGGCAATATGTTTATTAAGCTCAAGCCCCGCCGCGAGCGAAAGCTCAATGCCGACCAGATCATCCAGGGGCTGCGGCCCAAGGTAATGGGAGTCCCAGGTATCATGATATTTATGCAGAACCCGCCGCCTATCCGCCTTGAGGCAACCCGCACAAAGGCACAATATCAGTTTGTCCTCCAGAGTCCTGATACGGACGAACTTTACAAACAGGCCGCGATGTTTGAAATGAAACTGCAGGGGCTGCCGATGCTGCAGGACGTTACCAGTGATTTGCAAATAAAGAACCCTCAACTTAACCTGGATATTGACCGCGACCGCGCCGCCGGCCTCGGCATTACCGCTCGGCAGATACAGGAGACTCTCTACTCTGCCTATGGCGGCCGACAGGTATCCTCCATATACTCCCCCACAAATCAATACAATGTGATAATGGAACTGGAGCCGCAATATCAGATGGACCCCTCAGCGCTTGGTATGCTCTACGTCCGCTCAAACACCGGCCAACTGGCGCCGCTCTCTTCTCTATCAACCATGAAAAAGGGAGTTGGGCCATTATCCATTAACCACATGGGGCAGATCACTGCCGTCACTATTTCCTTTAACCTCAAACCAGGCGCTCCGCTGGGTGATGCTGTGACCGCTGTTGAGAAGGAAGCAAAAAACCTGCCGGCCACTATTACCACAGGATTTCAGGGTACTGCGCAGGTCTATCAGGCCTCCACAAAAGGCCTGGCTGTTCTCCTGCTCCTCGCCATTATCGTGATCTATATCGTGCTCGGTATCCTGTACGAAAGTTACATCCACCCGCTGACTATCCTGTCCGGTCTGCCGTCGGCTGGATTTGGCGCCCTTATCACCCTGCTTCTCTTTGGGAAGGACCTGAATCTGTATGCCTTTGTCGGGATCATCATGCTTGTCGGTATCGTAAAAAAGAACGCTATTATGATGATAGACTTTGCGCTGGAGGCCCAGCGAAATGAGGGGAAAACGCCGATGGATGCGATTTTCGAAGGCGCACTTGTCCGTTTCAGGCCGATCATGATGACCACCATGGCAGCCCTGATGGGCACACTGCCTATCGCCATCGGATTTGGCGCAAGCGCGGATTCACGCCGTTCTTTGGGACTTGCCGTAGTTGGCGGATTACTTGTTTCCCAGCTCCTGACTCTCTTTATTACGCCGGTCGTCTATTATTACATGGACAGGATTCAGCAGGCAGTGGTCGAGCGGTTCAATTTCAGCCTGAACCGCCGCAGGGGAAGCTGAGTGTAATCCAGAAATAGAAATGTCCTATTCCAAGTGACGCTAAACTGCCTCTTTTAAAAAGGAGGCAGGATGGAAGGACATGACATTGTGAAGAACCCTGTGCCAAGAGCACAGGGCGTCAAAAGTCAAAACAAATTTATTCTGTCATTCTCCGGCTTGACCCCCGCATCAAGTGCGGGGCAGGCTCCCAATCCAGGATAGGGTATGGATTCCCCGATCAAGCATGCCCTCTGACTTGATCAGGGGGTCGTGGAATGACGGAGGGGGATCGGGCAATGACACAAATTAGGAAGCAATTCATTAAAAGGGGCTGATTAGGTAAAATACAAAAACCGGACATTTCTAAATCGGTATAACACGCAGGGGAAGCTGAGTAGAAGAATAGGAAGAATTGGGGTACAATACTTTAGCGTTGGAGGATTCTATATCATGAAAAGACTTTCTTTTTTTCTTGCAGTTCTCATTATGATTTTTCCTATGGTCGTTAACGCTGAGGAGATCATTCAGAAGGGGGACGTTTTTACCCTTGAGCAGTGTGTGGAGATAGCCCTCAAGAGGCAGCCGAGTATTCTGGCTGCGCAGGCTAATGTTGATGTGTATTATGCAAGGAAGGGCCAGGCAGAGGCAGGATATTTCCCCACAGTAAGCGCATCGGCAGGGTATAGACGATATCAGCCTGCAATGAATACAGCAGGGTCAGACGGAGTTTCCGGCAGCAGCCGGCGGAACTCCTTTTGGCAGTATTCAACGGATGTTACTCTAACTCAGACGATCTTTGACTTCCGGAAGACAGGCGGCCAGGTGAATATCCAGAGACTGAACATTGACTCGGCAAAGGCAGACCTCCGGAACATTGAGGAGCAGGTGATTTTAAATGTGAAGCAGGCCTATTACAATGTCCTGAGGGCAAGGCGGAACCTGGAGGTGACAGTAGAGACAGTGAAACAGTTCCAGCAGCATCTGGAGCGGGCAAAGGCGTTCTACGAGGTGGGGACCAGGCCGAAGTTTGATGTGACCAAGGCAGAGGTTGACCTGGGGAATGCGCAGTTGAACCTGATCAGCGCCCGAAACAGCCTGAAGATAACGGCGCTCATACTTAATAACGAACTCGGTGTGCCTGAGGCGCCGGAATATCAGATCGAAGATAACCTGTCTTTTGTGAAGTACAGTATCGGGCTTCAGAAGGCTATTGACAGGGCATACGAAAACCGGCCTGAACTGAAATCAATTGTTTTCAAAAAGAAGGCCTCCGAGGAGTCGGTAAGTCTTGCAAAGAAGGGGTATTTTCCTGTATTGACCGGCAATGCAGGCTATTCATGGTCTGGTCATCAGTTCCATGACGGCGACGGCTGGAGCACGGGACTGACCCTTTCGATACCCATATTCAGCGGCTTTTCGACAAAGGCTCAAGTGGCAGAGGCCAGGGCAAACCTGCTTGTTTTGACTGCCAATGAAGAGGCGCTCAGGCAGGGCGTGCTCCTTGAGGTGCAGCAGTCGTTTCTGAATCTTACAGAGGCGGAAGAGAGAATCGCTGTTGCCGGGCTGACGGTGAAACAGGCACAGGAGAACTTCGATATCGCCAACGGCAGGTACGCGGCCGGTGTTGGAAATCCTATTGAGGTAACCGATGCCGATGTTGCCCTGAGCAACGCCAAAACCGCCTTCAACCAGGCGCTTTACGATTATAAGGTTGCCTGCGCAAGCCTTGAAAAGGCGATGGGCGTCAGGTAAAACATGATAGCGATAGTTGATTATGGAATGGGGAACTTAAAGAGCGTTGAAAAGGGCTTTAAGAAAGTCGGCGTAGACGCGATCGTCACCTCAAACCCCGTGGTTGTTGATAATGCAGAAGCGATTGTGCTTCCTGGTGTTGGAGCGTTCAAGGACTGCATAAGGAACCTCTCTGACCTCTCTCTGACAGAGTCGGTCGTTACCTCGATAAACAAGGGGAAGCCCTTTCTCGGTATATGCCTCGGACTGCAGGTCCTGTTCAGCGAATCAGAGGAATTTGGGACATGTAAGGGGCTGGACATTTTCAGGGGTAAGGTTGTCAGATTCCAGAAAGGGTTAAAAGTCCCTCACATGGGCTGGAATACAGTCAGGATCATCAACAGACCCCCGATACTTTCCGACATAGAGGACAATTCATTCTTCTATTTTGTGCATTCCTTTTATGTGGCGCCGGAAGAGAAAGATGTAATAGCAACAACTACTGATTACGGAACCACATTTGCCTCGATGGTATGGAAAGACAACATATTTGCAACTCAGTTCCACCCTGAAAAAAGTCAGGAATTGGGATTAAAAGTCCTCGCAGGGTTCGGAAAATTCGTAAGGAAAAACTGACGGCTTTTCAGCAAGCAAAGACAGGGCTGTAAACCCTCTTCCACAGTTGCGCCTGTGTTAAAATACATAGATGTCCAAAGATGAACTGATTATTACTGGTGCGCGGCAGAATAACCTCAAGGACATAAACCTCCGGCTTCCCCACAATAAAGTCATCGTTATTACCGGCGTTTCAGGGTCAGGGAAGTCATCGCTTGCCTTTGATACGATATTTGCCGAGGGGCAGTGGCGGTTTATAGAATCACTTTCAACATACGCCAGGCTGTTTCTTGAAAAGCTCGACAGGCCGGATGTGGATTCCATCCAAAACATCAGACCTGCGATTGCGCTTGAACAAAAAAACCCGGTGCGCGGCTCGCATTCAACAGTCGGCACGCTGACAGAACTCCACGACCTCTTCAGACTCCTCTATGCAAAGGTTGCAGCGCCCTTTTGCCCGGAGTGCGGCGCGGAGATACGGAAATGGGGCCCGTCGCAGATTATCTCAGAACTTCTCGAAAAATACACGGGCGGCAAGGCGATTATTATGTTCGATACTATGGAGCCGCTCAGCGATCTGCACAGGAGAGGGTTTCAGAGGATTTGGGTTGACGGAGAGATGAAAGACAGTGATGAGTTATGCGTAACGGGTAATGGGTTAAAGGATAAAAACTCATCACTCATTACGCATCACCCATCACGGCCTTTCAGTGTTGTCCTTGACAGGCTCGTGCTAAGGGATGAGCCGAGGCTGTCGGATTCCATTGAGATGGCGTGGCGGGAAGGACAGGGCAGGCTGAAGGTCGTAATAATAAGAAGTCAGAAGTCAGAGGTCATCTCCTCGCTCCTTACCCCTCACTTAATACTCTCCTTTTCTTCTGAAAATTCATGTGATGAATGCGGCACAGCCCTGCCTTTGCCGACTCCGCTTCTTTTTTCCTTTAATCATCCTGTAGGGGCGTGTCCGGAATGCAAGGGCTTCGGCAATACACTGCGCTATGATGAAGACCTGATTATACCGGACAAAACCCTCTCCCTTTCAGAGGGCGCTGTTGATCCCTGGAACAAGCCTGCGTATACATGGTGGAAAAGACAGATGATTGCAGGCGCAAAGAAATCCGGACTTGACGTAAAAAAACCTCTTCAGGATTTTACCCCTGAAGAAAAGGAAAAGGCATTTAAGGAGAACTCTCACTTTCATGGCCTTGACGATTTTTTCAAACATATGGAGGGAAGAAAATATAAGCTGCATGTCAGGGTATTCCTGAGCAGATACAAAAGGGCGGTTACCTGTCCTGTGTGTCAGGGAAAGAGACTGAATAAGGAGGCATTATCATACAAGCTGGCGGGATTGGATATCTCCGGGCTATGCAGAATGCCGGTTTCAGAGTGCTTGCGCTTTTTCACGGATGTGGAACTGTCTCCTTTCAAAAGGGACATCGCAAAGGAACTTGTCCGGCAGATAATCATGAAGCTCCGGTTTCTGGAAAAAGTCGGGTTGGAATATCTTACTCTTGAACGTTGCGGGAAGACACTTTCAGGAGGGGAGTATCAGAGGATAAACCTTTCAAACCAGCTCGCTTCTTTATTGACCGGCACGCTCTATGTCCTTGATGAACCTACAGTGGGACTTCATCCGAGAGATACAGGCAGGATTCTGCTGGTTCTGAGACAGCTTGCAGACCTCGGCAACACAGTGATTGTGGTTGAGCACGACAGGGGAATAATAGAGTCTGCCGAGTGGGTTGTCGAACTTGGTCCCGGGGGAGGGCATAAGGGCGGTGAGGTTGTTTTTTCAGGGCCGGCTGAGGATTTTCTAAAGACTGATTGCCTTACAGCAAGGTATATGAAGGGCATTGAACAGGTTGAGTCGCCGGCAAAGAAAAGGGAATTTTCCGGTGGAATGCTTGTGCTCTCCGGAGCTGCAGGGAACAACCTCAAGGCTGCCAACTTCAGTGTCCCCCTGAAGAGACTAACTGCCGTGACCGGGGTATCGGGTTCCGGCAAGAGCAGCCTTGTTGTTGACACGCTTTATAGGGCGCTGGCCAAAAAATTCAGGACCGGCAATGAACCCTCTTTGCCCTATAAGAAGCTCGAAGGCGATGAATACCTCAACGGCGTTAAACTCATAGATCAGTCTCCGATAGGACGGAGCCCGCGCTCTAATCCTGTTACGTACCTGAAGATATTCGAGCATATCAGAAAACTCTTTTCCGCTCAGAAGGAGGCAAAGGCATATGGCTATGGGCCGGGATTTTTTTCCTTTAATGTGTCGGGCGGCAGATGCGAGACCTGCAAGGGCAGCGGCTATGAATTAATGGAGATGTATTTTTTTGAAGACCTGTACATAAAATGCGAGAAATGCAATGGGAAGAGGTACAGGCCGGAGGCGCTGCGGATAACCTACAGGCATAAAAGCATTCACGATATCCTCAATATGACTGTTGAAGAAGCCTGTGCGCTCTTTGAAGACCAGCCGTCTATTATAGCTAAATTAAGACTGATGATGGATACGGGTCTCGGCTATTTGCGGCTCGGACAGCCTGCCACAATGCTTTCCGGCGGAGAGGATGAGCCTACGGTGGGGCTGCATTTTGCAGATGTGCAGGCGCTTCTCAATATTTTGAACAGGCTTGTTGAAACAGGCAATACAGTGGTTCTCATAGAGCATAACCTCGATATTGTCAAGGCTGCAGACTGGATTGTGGACCTTGGCCCTGAAGGAGGAGACAAGGGCGGCAGGATTATATTTGAAGGCGCTCCCGATGATATTGTAAAAGCAGAGGGTTCTTATACCGGAAAATATCTGAAAACCTTCTTTGATCTCTCGATTGAAAAATCGTAATAATTGCAGTCAGTACTCCAGTACTTCACTTCACCCAAAAAATGCAGTTGAATTATATCATTTCGTATCGATTTCTATGTGAGGCAACGGGCTAATTCATCAACGTCCCTTGGTTATTTTTTTATCAGCTCTTTAAATAACTTTTTAAGTCCCGATAATAGTTCTCATGAGGCCCAATCATAATTAATTCCAAATCCTTTTCAATAATCCTATAGGCAAGCAGACACCACATTGTTTTAATCTTGAATTTATGGACGAATATTCCCCTGAGATCTCCCTTCTTTTCATCTCCGATAGAGGGATTGTTTGCTATTTTGCTTATCTCTTGGTCTAATATCTCTTTTTCTCGTTTGGGCAGTTTTTTCACTTTTTTCTCGAATAACCTTGATTGGTATATTTTCATGCACTTTATCCGAATTTATACTCGGATTTAGCGTCTTGCTCTAATTCTTCTATTCCAATCAAAATCTCCTTGATAAGAGTATAGGGCAAATCCGGGTTTTCTTCGGCACACTTGCCTATGCGAGCCCAGTGTTCAATTTGACCGGTTAATGATCTGTGATCTATCCGGCTAAATTTTTTCGCATCACCAATCAACTCTTCCGATATTCTAATAGCTGTTGCCATAGCAGAGCCTCCATATTATATATTTGCAACTATTTTAATTCAATTTGTAGCAAAATGCAACTCTATGTTGCCGCCGGGACGTTCAGGAACGTCCCCTGGTTATTAATACCATCGGATCATTCCGCAATAATTTCATAACTCCCCCTTCCCCCTCTTATCTTAAGAGGGGGTGTCCCGAAAGCTTTTGGGAGGACGTTAACTTAAGGGGAGGACGGGAGGGGAATTTTGGGTTGAAATCAAAAGACTTTGAAGGCATTCGTGTCCATGCGGGCAAAATTCAAATGCATTTTTTGGGTTAATTGCAGTATTCTTAACAATCCATGAAAAAAGCGTTTTATATCTTCCTGCTGCTCCTGGTTCTCTCAGGCTGTAAGAGCAAGACCTCAGCGACATCGCAGACAGCCCTGAAAAGCGCCTCAGATGAGCCTGCCTATGGCGATACTTTAATAGAGGGAACCATCGGGGAACCGAGCATACTGATTCCCATGCTTGCCGGAGACAGCGCTTCACACAATATTGCGGGCATTATCTTTAACGGCCTGGTGAAATACGATACAGACCTCAGCGTTATAGGAGACCTTGCTGAATCATGGGATATTTCACATGATGGGCTTGTCATCACCTTCCATTTAAGAAAAGGGGTCAAGTGGGCTGACGGGGTTGAGTTTACGGCTGATGATGTGATGTTTGGCTACAAGACCATCATTGATGAAAAAACACCCACAGCGTACAGCGAAGATTTCCGTCAGGTCAGGAAGGCTGAAGTCCTCGATAAATATACCTTCAGAGTTACCTATGAAAAGCCCTTTGCCCCTGCGCTCACTTCATGGGGCAATCTGGTGGTTCTTCCAAAACACCTGCTCGAAGGGAAAGATATTACAAAGAGCGAACTGGCGAGAAACCCTGTAGGCATGGGGCCTTATAAGCTGAACAAATGGACGTCAGGTCAGGAACTTGCGCTTGATGCTTACCAGGATTATTTTGAAGGAAGACCGTATATCAATCATTATATTTATCGCGTAATCCCTGATTCTGCGACCATGTTCCTTGAGTTGCAGGCGGGCGGGATCGACATGATGGGGCTTACGCCTATCCAGTATACAAAGCAGACGGAAACAGACTTTTTCAAGTCCAATTTTCAGAAATTCCGTTATCCTGCCTTTGCCTATACATACATGGGTCTTAATCTTAAGCACCCTTTTTTCAAGGACAAACAGGTGAGGCAGGCAATAGCATATGCGATTGATAAAAGCGAGATTGTTGATGTGGTTTTGTTTGGCCTTGGAAGCCCTTCGACAGGGCCTTATGTGCCCAATACATGGCCGTATAATCCGAATGTAAAAAAATATGAATATAATCCTGAAAAGGCGATGCAGTTTCTGAAAGAGGCCGGGTGGAAAGATACTGACGGCGATGGAATTTTGGACAGGGACGGAAAACCCTTTGAATTTACGATCCTGACCAATATGGGAAATACCCTCCGGATGAACACGGCAACGATCATACAGTGGAGACTCGCAAAGGTCGGGATAAAGGTGGAGATCAGGGCGCTTGAATGGAGCACATTCATCAACGAGTTTATTGACAAAAGGTGTTTTCAGGCCGTTATCCTCGGCTGGTCCATAGGCCTTGATCCTGACCAGTTCGATATATGGCATTCGTCCAAGACAAAGGAAAAAGAGTTCAATTTTGTCAGCTACCGCAATCCCGAAGTGGACGAACTCCTTGACAGGGGCCGCAGGACGTTTGATATTACAGAAAGGAAAAAAGCCTATTTCAGAATTCAGGAAATCCTTGCTGATGAACTCCCCTACATCTTCTTGTATGTGCCGGACGCCACTCCTATTGTGCAGGCGCGGTTCAGGGGAATAAAGCCCTCCCCGACAGGGATAACCTATAACCTGCCGAAATGGTATGTGCCGAAGAAGCTGCAGAGGCATACTTTGGAGCCTTAGATGATTACGTATCTGATAAAACGCCTTCTTGAGATGATACCGACATTATTCGGGATCACCCTGCTTTCATTTTTTATCATCCATCTTGCCCCTGGCAAGCCGACTGACATATTTACCGAGTTAAACCCAAAGATCACCCCTGAGGCCAGGGAGAGGCTTGAGAAGCTGTATAGCCTTGATAAGCCGATCCTGGTCCAGTACGGCATGTGGCTGAAGAAGATTGTCAGGCTTGATTTTGGCGCATCATTCTCTTCGGACAGAAGGTCTGTTATGGAGAAGATATGGGACAACAGGAAACCCTTGCTTGAGAGGAGACTCTTCGTAACATTCATGATCAACCTGCTGTCCATGATTATTATTTTTCTCATTGCAATACCGATCGGCATTTCATCTGCAACCCACCAGCATTCACTGTATGACAAAATTACAACAACAACCGTATTCATTGGTTTTGCCATGCCCTCTTTCTGGCTTGCGCTGCTGCTTATGATGTTCTTTGGCGTATATCTGGACTGGCTTCCGGTATCGCAACTGAAATCCATGAATTATGATTCGCTTACTCTGTCAGGAAAAATCTGGGACCTGGCCAAACACCTCATCCTTCCGATTTTTGTATCTGCCTTTGGCGGGCTTGCAGCTGATTCGAGATACATGAGAAGCAGTATGCTCGAGGTGATAAGGCAGGATTATGTGACTGTGGCAAGGGCAAAGGGATTGCCTGAGAGGGCAGTGATATATAAACATGCGCTAAGAAACGCACTGCTGCCGATTATTACCCTGTTAGGTCTCTCTGTGCCTGGACTTATAGGCGGAAGTGTAATATTTGAGAACATCTTCGGCATACCCGGCATGGGGCAGTTGTTTTATATGAGTGTCATGACAAGGGACTATCCGACTGTTATGGGCGTCTTGACCATAGGCGCCATGTTGACGCTGTTGGGCAACCTGATGGCCGACCTCGGATACATGCTTGCCGACCCGAGGATCAGGGCAAAGTGAACGGTTCTTCCCTTAGAAATGTCTTTTGGAGACGTTTTAAAAAGAACAGGCTTGCCGTTGCCGGCGGTGTTATTGTGCTTGTCCTTTTTTTCGTTGCAATTTTCGCGCCTTTGATCTCTCCCTATGATCCAAATGACATAGACAGAAAACATGTTCTCGAGGCGCCGGGTATAAAGCACCCTTTTGGCACCGATGACCTTGGCAGGGATATTTTAAGCAGGATGATCTGGGGGGCGCGCATATCACTTTCAGTGGGTTTTGTCGCAGTCGGGATAGCGACGATTATAGGCATGATAGCCGGCGCTCTTGCAGGATACTATGGCGGCTGGGCAGACCGGATTATCATGAGGTTTATTGATATTATGCTGACCATCCCGACCTTTTTTCTTATTCTTGCGGTTATCGCCTTTATAGGGGCAGGGATCTGGAACATAATGATAGTCATAGGGATTACATCCTGGATGGGTGTTGCCAGATTGGTAAGGGCTGAATTTTTATCAATAAAGCAGCGGGAGTATGTCCTTGCCGCACGGGCCGTTGGGGCAAGCGACTTTAGAATTATCTTCAGGCATATCATGATAAACAGCATGTCCCCTGTGCTTGTCTCAGCTATCCTTGGCATAGCAGGCGCTGTGCTGGTGGAGTCGGCCCTGAGTTTTTTGGGTATCGGCATCCAGCCGCCTACCCCGAGTTGGGGAAACATCCTTACCCTCGGCAAGGACAATATCGAGATAGCCTGGTGGCTTTCAGTATATCCAGGGCTTGCCATTTTAATTACTGTCCTTGGGTATAACCTCCTCGGCGAAGGAATAAGGGACTCTATAGACCCGAGACTCTGGGATACTGAGAGACGTTGAGCCTGCATCCATATCAAATAAAAAACAGACGGGCAATTTTCTGCGCAGCACGAACCGTGCTTGATTCCACTTATGATGTGCTAAACTATAAATAATCAACATGGAGGGAGGGGAAAATGCAAAGCGCTGTGTTAAAGAAAGAAGCTAAAAAGGCAATAGATAAATTATCAGAAGAAAAAGTAAAAGTTGCTATTGATTTTATAGACTACCTTAAAGAGAAAGAAGAAATGGAAGCAACTTTTGAAATATTGGCCAGCCGCGAACTCATGGCACAGATAGAGGAAGCGGAAAAGGCTCTAAAAAAGGGCAAACTTGAAGATTTTATTCCATGGGAAAAAGTAAAACGGAATGTACTTGAGAATAGTTTACAGAGTTAATGAGGAAGATAAAATAATTTTTATTGAAGCGATAGGACCAAGAGGAGATATTTACAAGTAAATTCAAACTTAAAACAGATCACCAATCACTCCAGCGCAGTTTTCGGGTCAAATAAAAAACAGATGGGCAATTTTCTGTGCAGCAGAGAGGGTGAATCGGGTATTATTTAATTCATGACCGAAAACAGACTTAAGGAAGCAGCCCGCGCAACACCTGACCCTGCGAGGTCCCTGAAAAATCTCTCGACATTTCTTAAGGAAAACCCTTTGAGAAAAGATGAGCTTAAGGCATATCTAAGGGAAATCTCTCTGCTTTTTAGTGTAAGCCAGTTCCTGGCAAACTATTCTATCTCAAATCCGGAGGCGCTGTTTGAAGTCCTAAAGGTTCTTGAAAATGCCTCTGATCAAGGCGGCCTTTCTTCATCATTAACAGAAAAACTCAATATTGCAAACGGCGAATCCCACGGCCCGGGGATGCCTTTTTATATGAAGACGATACGTGAATTCAAGGCGCGGGAGATGCTCAAGATAACACTCAGAGACGTCCTCAAGAAAGCCGATCTCGTGGATATTATGTTTGAGTTGAGCGCCCTTGCCGATGTAATTATAGAAAATTCTCTGGAACTGGTGAGGAGTTACCTTTCCAGGATATACGGCGCCCCTCGAGACGATGCTTTTTCTGTTATAGCGCTTGGAAAGCTCGGGGGTGAGGAATTGAACTTCAGTTCTGATGTTGATCTGATCTTTGTGTATGGAACGGAAATTGGCGAGACAACAGGCATACAAACAAAGCAGGGGATTACTGTAAACAGGATCACCAATCACGAGTACTACTGCAAGGTCGGTGAGGAACTGACGCGCTTTTTATCATTAAACACTGAATCGGGTTTTGCATACCGTGTTGACCTGAGACTTCGGCCGGAGGGACAGCGGGGTGATATAGCGCTGGCGCTGAGGGGATATGAGATGTATTACGAATCCTGGGGAAGGGCGTGGGAGAGGGCCATGCTCCTGCGGGCAAGGCCTGTTGCAGGCGACCGGCAGCTTGGGGATAGTTTCATGCAGATGATAAGGCCGTTTGTGTATAGAAAATATCTTGACTTCAGTTCCATTGACGAGATACGGAAACTGAAGACAAGGATTGATTCAACATTTAAAAAAGGGGATATAAAAAGGGGATACGGCGGCATACGCGAGATAGAGTTTTTTGCCCAGGCGCTTCAGTTGATGTACGGCGGAAGAGAGCCTATGCTCAGGGAAAAGAGTTTACTGAAAGTTCTCCATAGGCTTTTGCAGAAGGCGCTTATCGGACAGGAAGATTATTTTGTCCTTTCGGACAACTACCGCTTTCTCAGGACACTTGAACACAGGCTTCAACAGGTCAATGACCTGCAGACACATACAATACCCTCCGGCGACGCTGAATTGAATGCGCTTGCACGGAAGATGGGATGCGCTGACAGGAAGGCATTTCTCGCTGACCTTGAAAAGAGAAGGCTGAGTGTCAGAAGCATTTACGATTCATTGTTTTCAGCGCAAAAGGAGGAGCCTTTAATCAGCAGCGCATTATTTGCCGAGGAGTTTTCAGATTCCGAGTTGAAAGAATATCTTGGCGAGGTCGGACTCAAAGACATTGATAAAGCAGTCCGGAATATCAGACTCATAAAAGACAGTGTTTTTACCTTCCAGACCCTGAGGGGAAGAAGGCTTCTGAGCGAGATAATACCTGTTTTTGCAGACAGCGTCTTAAAAACCAATTCGCCTGATTCTGCTTTAAACCACCTGCAGTCGTTCTCCGAACTTCTCGGCATGAATGAGTCCTATCTTGAGATATTCAGAAAAAACAGGGAATTGATCGACCTTTTTACATATGTGTTTTCACAGAGCGCATACCTGTCAAAACTGCTTATGACGAGGCCGCAGCATCTGGAGATGATTGGATGGCAGAGGAGGCCCAGAAGAACTCTGGCAGATATAAAGGCGGAAATAAAGGCTGCAATAGCCGAAGGCCGCTCTGTAAATGATGCGGTCAGGCTGACAAAACAGATGGAAGAGATACGGCTTGGCCTGCTGTTTCTTCAGAAAAAGATAGGGATTCGCGATGTTGTCCGTGGACTCAGCAAGGCAGCAGAGGCTGTCCTTTCCGCCTGTATCGAACATATTTCAGAAGAAATAAACAATATGGCGGTCATAGGCTTCGGCAAGCTTGGAGGAAGGGAAGTTACATTTAACTCAGACCTTGACATAATCTTCGTATCTTCCAAAGAGGTGAGCGAGGCAGACACAAAGGCTGCGCAGAGATTATTAAGAATGCTGATCTCCTATACCAGAGACGGCATAGCCTATAATGTTGATACCAGGCTCAGGCCTGAGGGCTCGAAAGGTCCGCTTGTATCTTCGGTTGAAAGTTTCAGGAACTACTATGCAAAGGCTGCTGCATTCTGGGAATTCCAGGCGCTTCTCAAGGCAAGGCCGGTTGCAGGAGATAAAGAGGCGGGAATGCTGTTTATGAAAATGGCGGCGGAAACCCTTGTTGCGCGAGGTCCTGAGGTCAAGGCCTCCGATATTATCCGGATGAGGGAGAGGATACAGAGGGAACTCTCCAAAGAAGCTGAAGGATATGATATCAAGCTGGGGCCGGGAGGAATCGAGGAGATAGAGTTTGGTGTTCAGTATATGCAGTTGAAAAACTGCCGGAAGGACAAGAGACTGCTGGTGCAGGGAACGTTAACCGCGCTGGAAAGACTTTATGCCGCGCATATTATTGACGGCGTTACAAGGGATTCTCTAAAAGAGGCCTATCTTTTTTTCCGAAGGCTTGAAAGCTTCCTGAGACTCAGAGGAGAAGGCATATTGAGAAGAGATGCTGATGCTTTGAAAAATGCGTCGGACTATATGGGGATTGATACAGTTGAGGCTTTTGTTGAGACTCTTCAGCGTTATAGAGAAAACACAAAAAAAACGGTTGTCCGGCTTGACCGGACAATCCAGGATAGGGTATGGATTCCCCGATCAAGCATGCCCTCTGACTTGATCAGGGGGTCGTGGAATGACAGAGGGGATCGGACAATGACACAAATTAGGAAGCAATTCATCCCTGTGCCAAGAGCACAGGGATGAATTGCTTATTCATTAATCCGAAAATTCATAAACCGGCGTAATTATGTCACAGTTCAAATTGAAATCTGATTTTATCCCCAGGGGCGACCAACCGGCGGCCATTGAAAAGCTGGTAAACAATCTGGCTCGGGGAAATAAACATCAGGCGCTCCTTGGAGTGACCGGCTCAGGCAAGACGTTTACAATCGCCAATGTGATTGAGAGAATAAACAGGCCGACCCTCGTTATGGCCCACAACAAGACCCTTGCCGCGCAGCTTTATGGTGAGTTCAAGGAGCTCTTTCCTGAAAACGCTGTTGAGTTTTTTGTGAGCTATTACGATTATTACCAGCCCGAGGCCTATATCCCGACTACTGATACATACATAGAGAAAGACGCCCTCATTAATGACGATATTGACAGGCTGAGACATTCTGCCACACGGGCGGTGATCGAAAGGAGAGATGTTATTGTAGTTGCGTCTGTGTCCTGTATATACGGCATCGGCTCGCCTGCTGACTATCAGAAGATGCATCTGCAGATCGAGGAGGGCATGGAAATAGAGCGCGATGAGGTATTGGGCCGTCTTGTGGAAATTCAGTATAGCAGGTCTGACACTGAGTTTAAGCGCGGGAGTTTCAGGGTGAGGGGCGACGTTGTCGAAATATACCCCTCCTTTGCCTTTGAGCGCGCAATCAGGCTTGAGTTTTTCGGTGATGTAATCGAAGCGATTTATGAAACAGACCCATTGAGCGGCAGCAGGATACGAAAAATAGAGAAGACAGCCCTTTTCCCCAACACCCATTGGCTGACGCCGAGGGACCGGCTGGATGAGGCGCTCGCCAATATTGAAAAAGAGATGAGGTCTTCTGTAGAGAGTTTTCTCAAACAGGGCAGGATTATCGAAGCGCGCAGGATAGAAGAGCGTACACGGTTCGACATGGAGATGCTGAAAGAGTTCAATTACTGCCACGGGATTGAGAATTACTCCAGACATCTCAGCAATAGGGCGCCCGGTGAGCCGCCTTATACGCTGATAAATTATTTCCCTGAAGATTTTCTCATGGTGATGGACGAGTCTCATGCATCAATACCCCAGGTCAGAGGGATGTATGAGGGCGACCGCTCAAGAAAGCAGAACCTTATAGATTTCGGGTTCAGACTGCCGTCTGCCCTTGATAACAGGCCCTTGAAATTTCATGAATTCGAAAAAAGGGTCTTTCAGGCCATCTATGTCTCAGCAACACCCGCAGATTATGAGCTTGAGAAATCAGGCGGAAGGGTTGTGGAGCAGATTATCAGGCCCACAGGGCTTACGGACCCGAAGCCCACGGTAAGGCCGGTCTCCGGTCAGGTGGACGATCTCCTCGGGGAGATCAGGAAAAGGGCTGCAAAAGCAGAAAGAGTCCTGGTCACAACACTCACCAAAAAGATGGCCGAAGACCTGACGGATTATTATACTGAACTCGGCATTCAGGCGCGGTATCTCCATTCAGGCATAGACACCCTTGATCGTGTTGAGATTATCAGGGACCTGAGGCTTGGGAAATTCGACGTCCTGATCGGGGTCAATCTTTTGCGGGAAGGTCTTGATATACCCGAGGTCTCCCTTGTGGCAATACTCGATGCCGACAAAGAGGGCTTTCTCCGATCAGCGAGATCGCTCATCCAAACCACCGGCAGGGCAGCCCGCAATGTCAATGGAGAAGTAATATTCTATGCCGACGTCATCACAGGATCATTGAAGACCGCGATCGAAGAAACCGGAAGAAGGAGAAAAATCCAGGAAGCGTATAATAAAAAGATGCATATTACCCCCCAAACAATTAAGAGCAATATTAAAGACATTGCAAGTTCAATATACGAATCGGATTACTGGACTGTTCCCGTTGTTGCCGAGGAGGAAGCTGTTTATGCCCCTGACGATGAGACCTTGAAAAAGCTCGATGCAGAGATGAGGGAGGCTGCAAAGAATCTTGATTTTGAGCAGGCTGCGGGAATCCGGGACAGGATAAAAAAGATAAAGAACAGGATCATCGCACTCGGTATGCATGAACCTGGAAAAAAGAGTTAGGGAAGCTTCCTGAGCGAGAGGCAGTCCTGCCAATTGCCGAATAAGGTTGATTGGTCGGGGCGAAAGGATTTGAACCTTCGACCCCACGGTCCCGAACCGTGTGCGCTACCGGACTGCGCTACGCCCCGAACAT
>PGYF01000006.1:0-1990 GCA_002839535.1 Nitrospira bacterium HGW-Nitrospira-1 | reverse complement strand
TATTATGGTGCAGGGTATGTACGCTCAATTGAAAGGCCAGAGAAGCGTAGTGCTAATGTTAATGTAAAGCATAATTAGAAACAACGTCCCCCAAAAGACTTCACAAATATCCTTATCAGCATTGGCTCAGAATACGGACGACCAATGTTGTGGAGAGGAGTTTCAAGGAGGTGAAGCGAAGGGTAAAAGGGATAGGACGGTTTCAGAATGAGGAGCGTGCGCTCACTATGGTTTACTGGCAGCTCAAAGAGCTGAGATGGAATGGAGTGATTATGAACAAAGAGGCAAAGGCAATCCTTGCTAAAATCCGCATATCAAGGATTCAGAGGATTGCGGCATAATTGAAGCTATGAAAACCCTTGAGAATAAAGCCCTGATGACAATTTACAGAAAAGACTTGACAATATCATTGATGGTAAAGTTGTGAAAATAAATTACTTTATTTCTCCAAACAATAAACCTCATTAGCGTAGGTGGGGACAAAGAATCTTTTGGTTTGCGGGTTGTAGGCGATTTTATTGGTGATTTTTGATGCATAAAAGGGTAAAATGCTTATAGATTTTATCAAAAAATTATGCTATTATTTATGTTATGTATAATTGGTCTACTAATATAAAAGAGTTGAAAAAAGATAAAGAGAAGTACGCCATTTGGAAAATTGAACAAATGGTGAATTTTGGGCTTGATGGAGAAAAAATAAAAGAAACAGAGATTAGAAAGTATTTATTAAAAATCAATATTGACCCCAATCGTTTGAAATTTTTTAAGACGCTTTTGGAAATAAAATGAAAGAAGAAATTCTAACCCAAAATCAAATCGCTTTTCTGAAAAAAATTAAAAACAGTAAATTTTTAACCGATAATTTTTATTTAACTGGCGGCACAGCCCTTGCCGCTTTTTATTTATATCATCGTTATTCCGAAGACTTGGATTTTTTTGCGGAAAACGAATTTGATATTTTAAATCTTGATATATTTTTAAATCAAATTAAAAAAGAATTGGGCATTTTGAAAATTGATTTTCAGCAAAGCTATAACAGAAATTTATTTTTTCTGCATTTTAAAGACGAAGTTTTAAAAACAGAATTTACATTTTTTCCGTTTAAACCGATTGAAAACGGCGAATATAAATACGACATTAAAATCGACAGCCTTATTGATATCGCGGTAAATAAACTTTTCACCATTTATCAAAGATGCAAAGCCAGAGATTATATAGACCTTTATTTTATTTGTAAAGAAAAAGGATTTTCAATTGACGAATTAATCAAAAAAGCGAAAATAAAATTTGATTGGCATATTGATCCTGTTCAGTTGGGAACGCAGTTCATCAAATCAAAAGAAGCTATGGATTATCCAAGAATGATTAAAAATATGCCAAATGAAGAATGGCAGGATTTTTTCATAGAGGAAGCAAAAAATTTTAAAAAAGAAATTATTGAGTAATAATTTAAAATTAGTTGTTTTTTGTATTCTTATATTTAAGAATTTGTTAGAATCTATGGATAAGAGCTTCTGGCCCAGCCTATGAACGATTAAGAAACGAAGTTATAAAAGCAATAGATGAATTGCGAGACGAAGACGATTCTAAGCCGTTGGTAAAAGCCGTTGTTTGGGAAAACGCGTCGAAATTTTTGGGCCTGCCTCAAGATAGGGTAGGCGACATTATTCTTCAGGCAAAAACCGGTTTTTAGTGGTGGGAAGAAGTAAGCGCGGATGGAGAAATTTTTATCACGCCTTTAAATACCGGCTATAAACAAGCCACAGACCCTACTGAAAAAGTTATGTGGACGCCCTTTATCATCAGCGGGCCGGGAGTTAAAAAAGGGTTTAGGGGGAAAAGTAGGGGACGTTGCCAACTTAAACAACATATGATAAGATAATGCCGGACCTATCCCCAATCATTGTGCCACTATGAATTAGAAAATGCCGGCATATTTTCCTGTTCCAGCCTGAACTCATTGGGCGTCAGATTTCCCAGTGACCTATGT
>PGYF01000091.1:3969-6275 GCA_002839535.1 Nitrospira bacterium HGW-Nitrospira-1 | reverse complement strand
AATAATAGAAACCTCATTATTGGTCCTTAGGGCCACAGTCCCTCTCTTCAATTCGACAGTTTGACATAAATCCATAATTATTTTACTCTAATCCTCTAACAGCAGGTAGTTGTGAAGAACCTTGAGGCAGAGACCGCAGGGCGTAATAATAATCAATGAAAGAAAAAATACTGAAAGAATTCAAGGAAAGTATTGCCGTTAAAGAAGCATTCGTCAATAGCCATCTCGACACGATAATCGAGGTCGCAAAGGAGATAGCCTCCACCTTCAACAACGGCAACAAGCTGCTCTTGTTCGGCAACGGCGGCAGTTCCACAGACGCCTCACATATCGCTGCGGAATTCATAAACCGCTTTAAGCGTGAACGTCCCGGCCTTCCAGCAATAGCCCTGAATACAGACATGGCAGTGCTCACCTCGATAGCCAATGACTATGACTTTTCAGATATTTTTGCGAGGCAGTTGAAAGTCCTCGCTGTTGAAGGCGATATGGTATTTGCGATAAGCACCAGCGGCAATTCCCCAAATGTCATCAAGGCCCTTGATGCGGCAAAAAAGAAGAAGCTGAAGACTGTTTTTTTGACCGGCTCAAAGGGCGAAAAACTTGCCGCAAAAGCCGCCTATTCCTTTGTCGTCCCTTCTGAGAATACCCCAAGGATACAGGAAACCCATATAACCCTGGGCCATGTGCTCTGCCTCATGGTTGAAGAAATCCTGTTTGAAGTCCCCAGAAAAAAATAAGGGTGAAATGAAAATACTCGGCATTGATCCTGGCAGCATAAAATGCGGCTACGGGTTGATCAGCTTAAAAGGAAATGACCCTTCCTATATCACCTCGGGAACAATATCGCCGTCACCTTCAAAGCCGCTGCACAAACGTCTGAAATATATCTTTGACGCCCTGCGGGAAATCATCCGTGAGCATCGGCCCGATGAGATCGTGGTTGAAAAGATTTTTTTTGCCAAAGGGGCCAAGGCAGCGCTGAGCCTGGGACATGCCAGGGGGATTGTGCTTTTGGCGGCAGCCTCTGAGGATATAAACCTTCATGAATACAGCGCCCTGGAAGTCAAAAAAGCGGTTGTCGGCTATGGCCGCGCCGAAAAACAGCAGGTCATGGAGATGGTCAGATTAATACTAAATATCAGAGAGCCGCTCTATCCCGACAGCGCCGACGCCCTCGCGCTTGCCCTCTGCCATACAAATACGATAAAATTCAAAGAAGCGATACAGAGAAGCTGACAGCATAATCGAATGCAGACAGAAAGGGAATCCGGAGAATTAATCTTATGATAGGCTCACTCAGGGGGATAGTACAGGCCAGAAGGCCGGACAATGTCATCATAGATATCAACGGCGTAGGATATCAGGTGAACGTGCCGTTGAATATCCTTGCAAACCTCCCGGAAGAAGGCAAAGAGGTCTTTCTGCACATCTATACCCATGTGCGCGAAGACAGCCTTCAGTTGTTCGGGTTTACATCAGAGAATGAGAAAAAAATATTCATGGTACTCCTCAGTATCTCGGGGATAGGGCCTAAGATGGCCATAAATATCCTCTCAGGACTTTCGTATGCTGAACTACTCAATGCGATCGATACAGAGGATGTTGCCATGCTCTGCAGGATACCGGGTCTCGGCAAGAAAACAGTCCACAGGCTCATCCTTGAGCTCAGGGGAAAATTCCCCTCGGTAACAGGCATAAAAGACCGTATTTTCGAGGATACGCTTTCGGCCCTCGTCAACCTGGGATACAAAAAGAATATAGCCCAGGAATTCCTTGAAAAGGCATACAAACAGGGCTTCAATGACATAGAGAGCCTCCTGAAAGAGACCCTAAAACAGCTGACCGGCAAAATACATGGATAATGCAGAAAACAGAAAAGACCCTCTTGATAAAAGCCATCTTGATGAAAGATTTCTAAGCCCTGTTATTGCAGAAGACGAGCAATCGCTGGACCTGAATCTCAGGCCGAAAAGCTTAGATGATTTTGTAGGCCAGAAAAAGCTGAAAGATAACCTGAAGATATTTATCCAGGCCGCAAAACAAAGAAAAGAACCCCTTGATCATGTCCTTTTCTGCGGACCGCCCGGCCTGGGCAAGACAACGCTTGCCCATATCATATCCAGCGAACTTGAGGTGAGTATCAAGGCTACCTCAGGCCCTATGCTCGAAAGGCCCGGAGACCTTGCTGCAATACTTACCAACCTGTCTGAAATGGACATCCTTTTCATCGATGAGATACACCGGCTGCCCAGGATCGTTGAAGAAGTGCTCTACCCTGCCATGGAAGACTATCAATTAGACAT
>PGYF01000091.1:0-3896 GCA_002839535.1 Nitrospira bacterium HGW-Nitrospira-1 | reverse complement strand
CTGGGTGACGGACATATCGGACTCGATATGGCAAAAAGTTCTCTCTTATCCCTTGAAGTAGACGACAAGGGGCTTGATGACATGGACAGGAAGCTCCTTTTAACGCTGATAGAAAAATTCAACGGAGGCCCTGCCGGTATCGAGACCATAGCTGCGTCTTTAAGAGAAGACAGGGAAACCATAGAGGACGTCTATGAGCCTTACCTGCTCCAGGAAGGCTTTCTTGAACGTACGCCCCGCGGCAGGATAGCCACGAGAAATGCCTTTGTTCATCTGGGCAAAGATATTCCCCAGGGACTTTTTTAGAGATTTACCCATGAAACTCCTTATGCATATCTGCTGCTCCAACTGCAGCATCTACCCCTTCCAAAGCCTTCTGGCCAAAGGCATTGAAGTAAAAGGCCTCTGGTTCAACCCTAATATCCACCCCTGCGCAGAATATGCAAAAAGGCTTGAGTCCCTGGAAAAACTACAGGGGCTCCGGGCCTTTGATGTTGAATATATAGACCAATATCCGCTTGACGAATTCCTGAAGGCAGTGGTTGATCAGGGGACAAACAGATGCGCTGTATGCTATGCGATACGCCTTGATAAGACAGCGGAAACAGCGCACAAGATGAGGCTTGATGGTTTCACTACTTCTTTGCTTGCAAGTCCATACCAGAAATTTGATATTATAAATAAAGTTGGCAATGAAATGGCCGAAAAACATGGCATAGCGTTTTACTCTGAAGACTTCAGAAAGGGCTGGCATATATCAAAGACGCTCTCCACAGAACTCGGGCTTTATAAACAGAAATACTGCGGCTGCATATATTCGGAGATGGAGCGTTACCGGAAAAAATAAAAAGGAACTGAATGAAAAGAATTTTGATTGCCATAAACATATTCCTGCTGTCATTGACTTTAGCAGACGCCCGGACAATAAAGGTGTTGATACTGGATGACGTCTTCCAGAAGATACCGGCTAAAGAGGAAACCCTGGAGAAAATGGGCAATATCAGTGGAGAGCTCCTTGTAAACGGCGCTCATTATCCCGGGAATATCGAGGTATTGAAGGGAAAAGACAGCCTTTATCTGATAAACGAACTGCCTCTTGAAGAATATATAAAGAACGTTGTCAGTGCGGAAGTCGGTACAAACTGGGATATGGAGGCGTTGAAGGTACAGGCGGTAATTTCACGGACCTACGCCATATATCAGAAGAACAAAAATGGAACGAATAGTCATTACGACATAACTTCCTCTGTATTACATCAGGTATATAAAGGATCCTCTGCTGATACCAGGATATCCTACGCTGTGATGAATACAGAAGGCGAGGCGCTCACCTATGACGGAAATCTGATCGAGGCCTTTTACCACTCAACATCAGGGGGCAAGACCGAAGACCCTGCGGAAGTCTTTGGGAAAAGCTATCCCTATCTGAAGCCGGTTGAATCCAATTGCGAGACGTCGCCTTACTGGATATGGGAACGCAGGATACCCCTCAAGGAGATCGAGAAGGCCCTGGACATAAAAGGCGTCTCGAACATACAGATAAAGTCATACACCTCAACACAGAGAGTAAAGACAGTTGACGTCATCCATAACAAAGGGGCGCTGAATGTCAAGGCAACAGACCTGAGAAAAATGCTCGGATGGAGCAGGCTGCCGAGCACCAACTTTACCGTCAGCAGAGATAATGGAAATTATGTCTTCGAGGGCAAGGGTTATGGCCACGGCGTGGGTCTGTGCCAGTGGAGCGCGCTTGAGATGGCCAGAGAAGGAATGACCTACAAACAGATTCTTGATTACTTCTATCCCGGCACAAAACTTGAAAAATATGAAAACCGCTGATTATGACTTTCCCCTGCCTGAAGAGGCCATCGCATACAATCCGGCAACGAGGAGAGACAACTCACGACTCATGGTCCTTCACCGGGACGGCGCTCTTGAACATAAAAGGTTCCATGACCTTCCTTTATTCATAGACAGCGGCGACCTCCTTTTACTGAACAATTCAAAGGTATTCCCTGCCCGGCTTTACGGTTACAAACCGGACGGTGAAAGGCTTGAAATCCTGCTCGTCAGTGAAATCTCAGAGGGTCTCTGGAATATCATGATCAAGGGGAGATATACCGGTGATGTTACTATAGCAAAGGGGATAACCGCCCGGATATCAGGCGGCAAGACAGCGTTATTCGGGAAAACAGTTGACGTCAGGAAACTCCTGTGGGAAAGCGGTCATATGCCCCTTCCCCCTTATATAAAGCGGCCTGCTGATGAAACCGACAGGGAAAGATACCAGACAGTATACGCAAGTGTCGAAGGCTCGATTGCAGCCCCGACAGCAGGCCTGCACTTTACAGGAGAACTCCTTCGCACAATCGCCTCAAAAGGGGTTTCGGTCCGTTTCGTGACCCTGCATGTCGGTATCGGGACATTCAGGCCTGTCAAGACGCCGGATATTGAGAGCCACAGGATGGATGAGGAGTTTTTCCAGATGGACCCTTCCCTGCTATCCGAGATCGCACATACAAGGAGATCAGGCAACAGGGTCATAGCCGTAGGTACGACCGTAACACGCACGATCGAGGGTTATCTGAACAACGCATGCGCTGTTTTTTCCTCCAACGGCACGATCAAAGGCTCAACAAACATATTCATTTATGAAGGGTATTCTTTCAAGGCGATTGATGCGCTCATAACAAACTTTCACCTGCCTGTTTCGACCCCTTTAATGCTCGCATCCGCGTTTGCAGGAAGGGAGAATCTCCTGAATGCATACCGCTCTGCGCTGTCGGAGAAATATAGATTTTTCTCCTATGGGGATGCTATGCTTGTTTTATGAACAACGCTGATTTTCCTATTCATAGGGACAGACCATCGCCGCAGCTGTTCGGCAAGAAATTTATTATTGTCGTGGTCGTGGTCTTTTCAGCCCTGAGCTTTACCCTCGGTTATTTTGTGGGCAAAAGCAACATAGAGAAGAAACTGGAAAATCTTCCGCAGGCTGCGGAAATAACGCCTATACCGCAAAAGCAGGAACCCGTAATGCCCTCCCCGCCGCAAAACATACCTGTTGCCGAGAACACTTCGCAGAATAGAGAGACGGCAAAGGAAACCGCTGAGAAGCCTGAGGTAAAAGAAATCCCGGTCTCACCTCAAGCTGCGAGCAGCAAGGGACAGGGAGAACCTGTCTATGCCGTACAGCTCGGCGCATTCAAGAGTTCCACTGAGGCAGAGACCTTCAGAAAAAAGCACGCTGAAAAAGGACTAAAGACATATATCACCACTTTCACGAATAAGAAAAAAGAAAAGATATATAAGGTCAGTACCGGCGAGTTCAAGGACAGGAAGAAAGCGGAGATCATGTCCCTGAAACTCAATAAAACCGGGAAACTGAAGACTTTTGTAACCTTAAAAAACAAATAGGGAGCTGTTACGATCACAATTGAGATAGAGTTGGACAGCGTGAAGGAATTTCCGCTGCTTTTTTGCAGCCTCGAGAAAAATCTCATGCTGATCGAGAAGGCGCTCGGCATAGCAGCAAGCTTCAGGGGCAACAGGATTTTTCTCGAAGGCGACGACCAGAAGATCAAAACCGCAGAAGGGTTGATAAAAGACCTGCGCGACCTCACCTTATCAGGATACAACCTCAAGCCCGAAGACATCCGCTACGCAATCACGGCCATGTCAGAAGGCAGCGGGACATCGCTGAAAGAACTCTTCGTCAATAACATTCCGGTATCCTCAAAGCGGCGGTTCATCATCCCCAAAACAGAGACCCAGAAAAAATATATGGACAGCATCAAGGAGCATGATATTGTTGTCGGCATAGGGCCTGCCGGAACAGGCAAGACCTATCTTGCAATGGCAATGGCTATCAACGCATTTCTGAAAAAGCAGGTAAG
>PGYF01000005.1 GCA_002839535.1 Nitrospira bacterium HGW-Nitrospira-1 | reverse complement strand
TCATATAGTGTGGGTATATGATGGTCTTGCTAGTAGTTCACAGGATAAATTAAAGTTATATATCAATGGCACTCTCTGTACATTAAATTTTAATGGCTACAGTGTTGTAAGTCAACTTGCCCTTACAACCGCAAATGTAAATATCGGTTCATATGACGATGGTAAAGGAGCATTTCTGAATGGAAGTGTTGATGAAATTGGTTTTTGGACATACACATTATCAACAACTCAGATAACTGAGCTTTATAATAATGGAAATGGTTTAACATGTATTTCTCCTTGTAGTAATTTCCCTACTGAGTTCAATTCTGGACCTGTACTATATTTTAAGCTTGATGATCCAGGTTTTATAATGATTAATAGTTCACTGAATAATACAATTACACAGGGAAAAATAGGAAATGCTCGATCATTCAATAGCTCAAAACATGATTATATTACTTTTGGTGATATAAGCGAATTCCATAATAGTACTAAACTTACGATCTCCGCATGGGTTAAGCTACCTAACGATACCAGAACACAGGCATTCATTACCAAATGGAAAGTGGGTATTGCAGCGGGTTTTTGGACTGACTTCATATAGTGTGGGTATATGATGGTCTTGCTAGTAGTTCACAGGATAAATTAAAGTTATATATCAATGGCACTCTCTGTACATTAAATTTTAATGGCTATAGTGTTCCAAATTTACTCACACTTTCCACCGCAAATGTAAATATCGGTTCATATGACGATGGTAAAGGAGCATTTCTGAATGGAACTGTTGATGAAGTTGGTTTTTGGAAAAACTCATTGTCAATTAGCCAAATAACCCAGCTTAATAATAATGGAAATGGTTTAACATGTATTTCTCCTTGTAGCAATTTCCCCGTAGTAGCCGAGTATGGACCTTATGCTTATTACAAACTAGATGAAAATATTGAACAGCAAACTATTGTCATAGATAGTGTTTCTTCTCGTAATGGAAATGTTAATGGAGTGACTTATATAGAAGATCCAGGCAAAATTGACAAAGCTAGAAGGCTAAACAATGGATATATTAATTTGGGAGACATGAATATATTTAATAATGGCGAAAAACTATCCATTTCCGCATGGGTTAAGCTACCTAATGATACCAGAACACAGGCATTTATTACCAAATGGAAAGTAGGTGTTGCAGCGGGATTTTGGACTGACTTCTATAACATGAGTCCTCGATTTGCATTTGCCCCAGGGCAATTTATAACAACTGCTTACACGCTTAGCCCCGATGCCTGGTATCATATAGTGTGGGTATATGATGGTCTTGCTAGTAGTCCATGGCATCAATTAAAGTTATATATCAATGGTGCTCTCTGTCTATTAAATTTTAATGGATATAGTATTCCAAGTCATCTCACACCTTCCACCGCAAATGTAAATATCGGTTCATATGACGATGGAAAAGGAGCATTTCTGAATGGAAGTGTTGATGAAGTTGGCTTTTGGACATATGCCGTATCAGCAGGTCAGGTTCAGCAGCATGATGGCACTGTTAATTGGGTGACAACAAAGGAAGGCAACACTTTATATAAAGGTGGAGATGGAAGCACTTATGTTCCCCCATGTATTGAGTACCCTGAAGATCCTGATATTAAGCGAGCAGAAAATTTACATAGTAGTTCTATTGTGATTTTGGCACATAGTCACAATTTCATGGAAGAGGATATCCAACGAATGAAAGCTGGAGGCGTAACTGCCGTTGTTGCTAAAATGACAGTTGATGGAATGGATTTTGATCGCTATACACGCAGTCGGTTTGGGATTTCGTGGGATCAATGTACGTATAGTAGTCCAACAGAATGGAGAATGAGATTTCTTTACTATGTTCATAAAGTTATCGATATGGCACAATCTCTTTCTGGCGAAGTATTAATTGTCAGAACTGTTGAGGATATTGACTCAGCTAAAACTGATGGTAAACTTGGAATAATAATAGGATCAGAAGGTGCAAATCAATTGGAGGGTGAAAATTTTTATACCATTTATACCGGTGAATATTATGATTTAGGATGGAGGGAAACACAATTAAAATGGTCTAATTCTAATGCTCTAATTGTAGATTATGCTTTAACACCTTATGGCATAGAGGTTATACAGGCACTAAACGAAAAGGGTATATTGATCGATGTAAGTCATTCAACCTTTGCTTTGCAAAGTCAGATAATCGGCACTTCAAATAAACCAGTAATTCTGTCACATGATGCACCTTGCGACTTTATGAGTGGTGGATATTCTAATGATGAAATGTTACATAATCTCGCACAGAACGGAGGCATTTTTGCAGTACATTTTTATAAGGGTTTATGGGGGGGAAATAATAGTTCAAATTTAGAGACACTTCTTGATGGGATTGATTATCTAAAATCGAGAATTGGAGTTGATCATATAGCATTAGGACCAGATCATTTCCCAGAAAATGGTTATGAAGGTTTAGGATGGATTTTGCCGGAATCCAGGTTATGGAACCTGACCTTGGGTTTGGTTCGCAGGGGATATTCAAATGAAGAAATAAAAAAAATATTAGGTGACAATTTAAAAAATCTTTATGGAATTCAATTAAATGAGACTTTTTGCGAATAAAATTAAGTTGGTAAAACCTCCGAAAATATAAATACGGAGGGACAAAATGACAAGTAAAAAATTGAAGCGAAGATTTACAGCGAAGGAAAAATTTGAAGCTGTAAAATTAGTGATGACGAAAAGTAGAACAGTATCTGAGATTTGCGATGAATATATTTCGCAATATAACCATAGTGCAGAAGATTATTGACGATATTCTTTGCGGTATTGTAAAATGTCTTCCGTTGAAGGTTACATTTTATCTGGCAATCATTCCGACACTTTTTGAGTATGTCCCGTTTGCAGTACCAATATTTGAGAATGTTATACATCTATCGGGCAACCTAATTTTACGCTAAAGGCACTGCATAATTTTGATTGGTATTCAAGTAAATACAGATATAGGACATCTGAAAAAGAGGTGAAAAAACTTTTTTTGGGTCTTGGCTTTAAAGATATTAAGATTTTAAACACAAATACTTTCAGAGTTCAATCAAGGTTCAATACCTTACAGAAAATAAAACAATATTTGCTGAAACAGGGTTTTTTTCTTAAAGGAACTCTATGAGTTAGGAATACGAAACAAAGAAAAAACACAAGAAGAGAGCAAAGAAGCTATAGTAAGCGACAATAATAAGCACTTCAGAGAGGAAGGTTAGAATGATGAAATATGATTTCCAGGACGAGAGAAGTAAAGCGTTTCCAAGAATGGTAATCGCGGGGATATCCTTTGCGTGTAACGCAAAATGCATACATTGCATTTATAGTAGTTTTCCTGAAACGAAAGAGAAGAGCGCTTTTAAAAAGATTTACATGGAGAATGATGTTTTTAAGAAGATTGCGGATCAATGCTCGCAATACCCAGGAACACTCCTTCGTCTCGTGGGTTTTGGAGAGCCATTACTGCATCCCTCGCTTATGGATATGGCCGAGTATGCAAAACGGGTGGGATGTAACGTAGGATTAATCACCAATGGATCACTCTTGGGAGAGAGAGAAGCGAAGAAATTACTTGAGACGAATATCGATGCAATTGATATCAGCGTTGATGCTTTTTCAAAAGAGACTTACGAGCGTATCCGAGTAGGACTTGATTACGATACATTGGTGAGAAATGTTAAAAGACTGGTCGAACTCAGAAATGAAATGCAGAAAAACACCTTTATATTCTGCAGTATTGTTGAGCAGAAAGAAGTATTGCCTGAAATAGAGAAGGCGCTTCAGTTTTGGGGAAAGATAGCGGATAAAGTCGTTACCCGAAAATTTCTTACATTTGGTCTTTTCGATAGAGATGAGAACAGAATTCCTTATTATGAAAAAAGAATCCCCTGTTTTCTTCTATACGATCGCATCAATGTCGATGTATCTGGGCAAATCAGACTTTGTGGTTATGATTCTTTCGGCAAGACGGATTTCGGCAATATTAAAGATGTCTCTATACGGGAAGTATGGTGTGGTAAAGAGCTTGACCGAATCAGAAGATGTCATCAGGAAGGTAGCTTTGAAGAAGCGGGATTATGCAGCGATTGCAAGGACTGGCCTTTCCATTCATGGGAAAAGAATTATATAATAGACTCTTTCGGTAAACGGAGGTAATGAATAATGCAGTATAATTTTCCAGATAATGCCAAAGAGTTCCCCCTGATGGTAGTCGTAAACGTTTCATACCTTTGCAATGCGAAATGTATTCATTGTGTTCATACGCTCGATCCCTCGAGCCGCGATGTCGTTGGGGGGAATTATTTTGTTTCCGATGCTATCTTTAAAAAACTCGCAGATGAGTGTGGACCACAGGGCCGATATATTCGAGTCACCGGAACGGGCGAGCCTCTCCTTCACCCTAATATTTTAAATTTGATTAAATATGCAAAAGAAAAAGGTTGCAAAGTTTCCATGATCACAAATGGCAGTTTATTGGATGCCCACAAGGCAAATTTTTTATTAGACTGTGGAATTGATGGTATTGAGTTTAGTGTAGATGCTGCGACAAAAGATACTTATGAAAAGATCCGGAGAGGATTAAAATTTGATAAGCTCCTCAGCAATATCTCTTATTTAAAAAAACAAAGAGACACCTATAATTATGGAACAAACTTAGTTGCAAGCTTTGTAGAAGAAGATGCCAATCTCCACGAGCGAGGAATAGCGAAGGCCTTCTGGGTACCGAATTATGTTGATACGCTGCAGTTTCGCGTTTGGTTGCGGTATGGAAAATTAGACAATGCAGAAGAACGCAGAAATTTAATGCAGGAACGAGAGCCTTGTCCTTATCCGTTCGAAAGAATAAATATGGATTCAATGGGGGATTTCCATCTATGTGCCTATGATATCAATCATCATACGAATTATGGTAATATTATAGATCGGCCAGTTGCCGAAATCTGGAAGTGCAAGGAACTTGATCAATTGAGAAATCTTCTTCTGGAATTGAAATTTGATGAAATACCAATTTGTTCGAGTTGCACAGATTGGGGATGCAGGTCGTGGAACCATAATTTCTGGAAAATCGAAAAAAAGGCTCTCCAACAAAGGAAGAGCATCAGTAATAAATGGCAACAAAACAGCCCGGCATTGAAGGAATAGAGTAACATGGTGATCGGCATTCTCCAGCCGGGTTATCTGCCCTGGCTTGGTTTCTTCGAACAGATGTACCGGAGCGACATCTTTGTCATCTATGATGATGTCCAGTACGACAAGGAAGGGTGGCGGAACCGGAACAGAATCAAGACCGCCAACGGCATTCAATGGTTGACTGTGCCCGTCCTTTTGAAAGGTTCAGGCAGCCAGATGATTTTAGACGTCAGGATCGACAATAAAACAAATTGGCGAAAGAAGCATCTGGCCGCGATCCGGCAAAATTACTCCAAGGCGCGCTGTTTCAAAGATTATATCGGCATTTTTGAAGACGTCTATGAAAGAGACTGGGATTTGCTTGTGGCGATAGATATGTACTTTATCCAAATATTGGCGGAATGCCTTGGGATTGGTCATAAAAACATTGTACGATCGTCTACGCTGAATATCCAGGGAGACCGAATTGAAAGGTTGATCAATATCTGTAAATTCTTTGGCGCCGACATTTTCTATGAAGGCGCTGCCGGGAGGAATTACATCGATGAGCAGGACTTTCTGACGCGGGGCGTCAGCGTGGAATTTCAGGATTATCAACATCCGGCTTATCGTCAACTTTACGGCGATTTTATGCCTAACCTGTCCGTGATCGATCTGCTATTCAACCATGGGACAGAGAGTCTCAAAATCATTACAGGAAAAGTCAAAGGAGATTATCATCGTGATTAAAACTATTCTGGTCACAGGGGGCGCAGGGTTTATCGGCAGCAATTTCGTCAGGTATATTTATAATAAGTATCCGGATTATAAAATTATCGTTCTTGATGCACTTACCTATGCCGGATTTATTGAAAACCTGCCCGTAGATATCAACAAGGAAAACGGAGACAGATTATCTTTCTGGTATGGCAATGTAAAAAATGGCGAACTTGTTGATACGCTGGTCAGTCAATCGGACGTGGTGGTTCACTTTGCCGCCGAAACGCACGTGACTCGTTCCATTTATGATAATTACATCTTTTTTGAAACCGACGTGCTGGGAACCCAGGTCATCGCGAACGCCGCATTGAAATACAAAAACCACGTCGAGCGATTCATCCATATCTCGACGTCCGAAGTCTATGGCACGGCGCGGAGCGAAAAAATGAACGAGGAAGAACCGCTAATGCCGATGAGTCCTTACGCTGCCGCAAAGGTGGGCGCAGACAGACTGGTTTATTCCTACTGGGCCACGTATGAGCTGCCGTTCGTCATCATACGCCCTTTCAATAATTATGGACCTTATCAACATCTCGAAAAGGCCGTTTCAAGATTCATTACGAGCTGTATTCTGGATGAGCCGATCCGGGTTCATGGGGACGGCAGCGTTGCAAGAGATTTCATTTTTGTGGAAGATACCTGCCGGGCCATTGACCGGGTCATGCACGCTGATATTGAAAAAGTGAAGGGTGAGATATTCAATGTGGCGTCGGAGCATCATCGGACCATCCTCTCGATTGCGCAAGATGTTGTACGGATGATGGGCAAAGATGAATCTATTATCAAATTTATAGGCGACCGGCCGGGGCAGGTCTTCCGCCACACAGGGGACATTGCCAAGATTCAGCGCATTCTTGGATGGAGTCCGGAGATTTCCTGGGAAGAGGGATTGGGGAAAACGATTGAATGGTATCGGAAGAACCGTCACCTGTGGGAAAAGCAGTTGTGGATGAGGGCGGTGCCGATAATTACGAAGAGTGGGAAACGGGAGTTGCACTGAAATGAAGGTCGAATTTTTCAGACACAATATCGATGAATCGGATATCGCGACAGCTGTGGAAGTTCTACAATCAATTTTTCTGACAACCGGTCCCATGACATCTCGTTTTGAAAAAAAATTCGCTGACTACATGGAAATTGAAGAGGCCGTCGGGACAAACAGTTGTACAGGCGCACTGCATTTGGCCCTCTTGCGTCATGGGATTGGTACAGGGGATGAAGTCATCACGACGCCTATGACCTTTGTCGCAACCGCTACAGCCATCTTGCAGGCAGGTGCAAAACCGGTTTTTGCGGATGTATGCCCGAAAAGCGGTCTGCTGCTTCCGGAAGCCGCCGAGGCGGCAATAACGGAAAAAACAAAAGCGATTCTGCCTGTTCATCTCTATGGGCGGATGGTTGATATGAGAGGATTTGCAAGGCTGGCACAAAAACATCACCTTATCTTGATTGAAGATTCTGCCCATTGTATCGAAGGTGTTCGTGACGGTGTTCGACCCGGACAGCTCAGCAACGCCGCCTGTTTTTCCTTTTATGCCACGAAAAATATGACCTGCGGTGAAGGGGGTGCGTTGGTTTGCCGGAATGCCGAGGAGGCAAACTGGTACCATTGGGATATGGAGATGATGGGATGGAAGTATAACATGGACGATATCCAAGCAGCCCTCTTGATAAACCAGATCAACAGATTGAATGAGAATCGGGGGAAGAGAGAGCGTTTGGAGCAGCTTTACCGGGATCTGCTCCAAGGTATCGATGGTCTTGATTTTGTGGAAGCGCCCGGCAATGACGAAAGAAGCGCCCATCATCTTCTTACAGTTCTTTTACCGGGAAAGTGCTCGCGGGATGAGGTCATGCATCAGCTTCAGGAGCAGGGAATCGGTTGCGCTGTGAATTACCGGGCTGTCCACACATTGACTTATTTCAAAAAAACATTCGGATACAAACCGGAGGATTATCCCGTGGCAGATGATATAGGGAACAGAACGATTTCCCTGCCTATTTATCCGGCTCTTTTGGAGAAAGAAGTGGAACATGTATCCACAACCCTAAAGAGATCTCTCGCCTTAGGTAGTCTTTTTTAAACGTCTTTAAAAACTAAAGCTATTTATAGCCCAAAAGGGGGTCCCATGGGATTTATCAAAGGAAATATCGCACCTCTTCTGAAGGAAGCCAAGCAGAGGCCGTTTTATGGTTCGTTGTTGTGCCTGGGTTATCCGGATGTCTATTTCACGGCGGATCAGTTCAGGGGCATTTGTGCCTACTATAAAATAGATATTGACCCTTCGGTGGAACTGCACACCTCAAAAAGAACTTGGTTTCACGAGAGTGGATTTTTATCCGGGGAAAGCCTTTTTAAAAGCATTGGTTTCCAGGAAGTAGTCACGATGGATTATTCTGAATTCGAAGGGGCGTCGGTCTTGTTCGACTTGAATACCACCGACCTTCCAGTGGAATTGAACAACCGCTTCGATTTCATTGCGGATCATGGGCATGGGACGCTCGAACATGTTTTCCATATACCGAACGCATTGAATAATATTTTCAAAATGTTGCGGGTTGACGGACGGGTATTGATCTCCTGCCCGACTTCAAATTTCGTTGACCACGGCTTTTATATGTTTTCACCAACATTGTTTTTCGACTACTTTACTGCGAATCAATTTGACATCCATTCCATTCAGGTGACCCAGTCCAGCCCACAACAGCAGACGGATCCCTGTTTTTTCGCTGATTATGAACCAGGATCTTTTAATTCCGTCAGCTATGGCGGACTGAATAATTCGATCTATGGTGTGATTTGCTTTGCCCGAAAAACAGCGCAAAGTACAGGTCATGTGATTCCGCAGCAGGGATTGTATAACAAGATATGGGGACAGAGCGACAGCGACAGCGGGCGGGGAGGAATCAGAAGGGTATTGGGGGCGGCCAGAAGATGGATTTTAAAAGCCTTGTAAACGGTATTCGCAAAGGCGAGGTTGTTACCTCTGCGGCGCTGCTTCCCTATCTCTGTTTAGCTGACGGCAAAGAACGCAGTGACGCCAACCTGAAGCTTGCCGAGGTCTATGCCGATATTGGCAATTTGACACAGGCGGGGGTCTTTATCCGGAGGTCTTGGATGCTATCCGGATTCTCTCCCGATATTCTTCCGCTTTATATAAAAATCCATGCGGGATTACCTGATATTGATGCGATTCGTGCGGCATACAAAGAGATAGGAATGGCAGAGGCTGCGAAAGGTAATGTCGCCCAGGCTTTAAGTTATTTTAATCAATGGCAGTATGCTTATGCAAATCATCTTAGCATTGATAAATACGTTTATGACTTTGATGTTCTGGCTTGTATAAGAAAAATGGCCGAGCCGTGGCGATTTGAAGGTTATGCTCAAAAAGATCCTCTGTCTGATCGCAAGATTCGGCTTGCCTATCTGGTGTTCGGCGCGCTGCACGTGAATTCCGTACTCGTCAAGATTAATTGCATGCTTGCCCGGTATCACCAGAAAGATCGCTTTGAAATCACCTTTTTTATCCCTGACCCTCAGCGCTCTGTAGATAATTCAAAACAGGCCAAGGGAACGATTCGACAATTGCGCAGCTATGGATGCAATGTCGTCATATCGCCGAACGGATCCAACCTTGTCAACAGACTGCGGGCTGTTGCATCACAGATCTTTGATTATCAACCGGATATCCTGATCACAAGCGCCATACTTGCCGAATTTGAGCATTACTTCATCGCCTCGCTCCAGCCGGCCCCGCTGATCGTGGGTCTCATTCAAGGCCCGCCACAACAATTTGCCGCTCCCGACATGGACTGGGGGATCTCATGGTCAAAGCATCCATTGTTCGATGCACCCTGTAATGGGTCCCTCGTGCATATTGGCCTTGATCTGCCCGATAGAGAATCGATAGCGCCAATCAGTCGTAAAGATCTGAATATACCGGATGAGGCCCGGATTATTATGAGTGGGGGCAGATATGTAAAATTTGAAAACCTTGATTTCTGGAAAGCTGTTCATGAAATCCTTTTGCGATTTCCGGATTTGTATTATGTGGCGGTCGGTGTCTCAAAAGAGCAGTTACCTTTTCTCGATAAGCTATTGAATTCCGATCTTTCTCAGCGGGTGATGTTATTAGGCTGGCGAGAGGATATTCTTAGCATTTTCTGCTTAGCGGATGTGGTTATAGATACCTATCCTTCGGGGGGAGGGCATGTTTTGATTGATGCCATGGCACTAGGAATTCCTTTTGTTTCGTTTGAAAATAATTACATGAAGAATTTCGATCAGACCGACTGGTCCGTTGCCGACGAGTTTGTCTCCATTCCGGAGTTAATTATCAGGCGCGGTGACTTTGAACAGTTTAACAATACCATATCGAAATTGCTCGATGATGTTGCGTATCGTCGCCGGATGGGAAATCTCTGCAGGGAACAAATCCATACCTCAATGGGAAATCCGGAGGAGGGGGTAAGGCGATACGAGGATGTTCTTGTAGATGTTCTGCAAAAAAAGACGGCTCAAGGGGCGACCCATGGAAAAGGAGAATTTCCAACTTTAAATTCAACATGGGAAAAATTAAAGAGAATCTTATCAGGGACGATAAGAGGAGAGGGGAGAGCGTAAATGCCACCACTACCCCTTGTCACCATTATTACTCCCACTTACAACCGTGAAGCGTTCCTGGCGGAGACCATTGACAGTGTTCTGTCCCAGGATTATCCGGCAATCGAATATATTGTCCTGGATGATGGCAAGGATGCCTGGGGTTTGAACTGGGCCGGCCGGCAAGAGCATAAATCCGGCTGGCTACCGGAAGATTTCGGTGAAGGTTGGCGGATTTTTGCTGATAGGGAGTTCTATATGGAGGATAATCTATACCGTCCATTGGAAACTCCCTATGGCGTATTGTGGGCGATAAAAACACATCTGGGTGTTGAGAATTGCGAGATGTTCGAGCGCGAAAATGCATTAAAAAATATCGGGGCTGAACTCAGTTATAAACAAACAGTACTGCATCAAAAAGAAATGGAAATAAATTCGCTGATTTTTGCAAGGTTCGAACGTAAAATCCGCCGTGCTCTCAGGGGTTTTTTCTACAAATAAACAATGAGCACAGGGTCTTTTGGGATGCAGCCAGTGGTCAGTGTCATTATTCCGACGTTCAATCGCGAGAAATTCATCGGCGCAGCTATTCAAAGTGTGCTGGAACAAACCTTCCAGAACTTTGAAATTATTGTCGTGAATGACGGTTCAACCGATGGAACCGCGGAAGTCATCAAATCATTTCCCGCTGACAAGTTAAGGTACATCTACCAGCCGAACCATGGCCGCTCCAATGCGCGCAATCACGCCCTACGTCTATCGACCGGGCACTATATCGCTTTTCTCGATTCGGACGATTTGTATTTGCCAGGCAAACTCGAATTGCAAGTTAGCTATTTGGATGCCCATCCCGATGTTGACATGGTTTATACATCGGCGTATTGCATGGATGAAAACGGCAACCCAATTAATCGCCGTTACGACGCCAAAGTTTCCGGACGGATTTATCAGGATATTGCTTTCTTCGTGCCAGTGACCATTACCTTACCGACCGTCATGGCTCGACGTGAGGTGTTCGACAAAGTCGGAGATTTCGATGAAAAAATGGAACGATTTGAAGATACCGATATGTGGCGTCGAATTTCCAAATACTATTTTGTTGGGGCAATTTCAGAGCCGACTTGTAAGCTTCGTACCCACACCGGGAACTCTCTGTTTGCGCAAGACCCACAAAAAATTAAGGAAGCCCTGGCTTATTACAGTCAAAAAATAATCAAGGACGACAAATCAATAAGCCTTCTGCTACGTCATAAGGGTATAGCGGGCTTATACCAGCATTATGCGCAAGCAATGATGACTAATCCTTCTTGGTTGGGGATCGGCCGCAGCCTTTTATTCAAATCGCTTTCTTATTGGCCATTTAATTTGCGAGCGTTACTTTTTTACATCTATTATCCTTATTTTTATCGTTTAAGAAAAAAATTCAAACTAATGAGTACGTTGAAGAATAGACGCGACGATAAATGACATATAGCCCTAAGGTATCTATTGTTATTCCCGTATTTAATGGCTCGGATTACATGAATCAAGCCATTGACAGTGCGCTCGCCCAGACTTACCCAAACATTGAAATTGTTGTAGTGAATGATGGTTCTAACGATGGTGGTGCAACTGAAAAAATCGTATTGTCTTATGGTGAAAAGGTGCGATATTTCTCCAAGGAGAACGGTGGTGTAGGGTCTGCGCTGAATGTCGCAATTAAGGAGATGTCGGGTGAATATTTTTCTTGGTTAAGCCATGACGATTTATATTATCCAGACAAGGTTGAATCACAGGTAAAGACCTTGGCTGGTATGGAAAATCTGAAAACTATTTTGTACGGTGATTATGCGGTGTTTTCTGATAATCCAAATAAGGTCAGCGAGAAAAGGTTACCAAGTGTACCGCCAGAGCAGTTTCGCTATTTTCTTACTGTTAAGAACGTATTGCATGGGTGTACTCTTCTGCTGCCCAAATCTGCATTTGATGAATATGGACTATTCAATGAAAAGCTGCGAACTACTCAGGATTACGATTTGTGGTTCAGGATGGCTAAAAAATATCATTTTGTACATATTCCCAAACTACTGGTTAAAGCCCGGCATCACGCAGAACAAGGCAGTGTAAAAATGGGCAGTATTGCTCTTAAGGAGTGTGATGAATTGCTGACTGGTTTTGTTGAAGAGTTATCTGAGGCCGAGATAGAAGCGGCTACGCATAGTTCAAATAGTCTGTCCTATGCGAAAATTTCGGCGAGTATGCAATATCGTGGTTTTTATAATGCGGCGAGATGCTCCTCCGCCTTGGCTATTAAGAACTTTGGTAAAGGTTCAATGAGCGATGACCTTAAATCAGCCTTAGTGTTGCTCAGAGCAAAGTGGTTTGATGTGTTAATTGCCAAGTTACGCAGATTATTTGTGGATATGAGATTTAAGGTAAAAAATGTTTGAACTGATAAAAAAGCTATTTTTCTCGAAGCCGGATGTAAGTGCAGAATTTAACCTACAAAAGAAATTCTCGAAGATTTACTCTAAAAATATTTTTGGTGGGAAAGAGTCGCGCTCTGGAGAAGGCTCAAACTTAATACAAACATTGGAAATTCGCCGCGAATTGCCTAAGTTGGTCAGAGAATTAAAGATAAAAACGTTTATGGATGCACCGTGCGGTGATTGGTATTGGATGAGGCAAACGTCGCTCGAAGTAGAAAAATATATCGGAGTGGATATAGTTGATGAGCTTATAGAAAAAAATCGAAAACAATTCGGAACTGATGGTCGGGAGTTCATGTGCTTGAATCTGGCCGAAGACCAATTACCTCAGGTAGATCTAATTTTTTGTCGCGATTGCCTAGTGCATTTGGATTATCGCGATATTGACAAAATTATCGCCAATTTTAAACGAAGTAAGTCAAAATACTTATTGACTACAACTTTTACTGATAAGAAAAACGTAGATCTGGTCGGGGAAGCGTCTTTTTTTCGGGCGTTAAATTTAGAACTGCCGCCTTTCAATTTCCCCAAACCGCTGAAATTGATTAATGAAAAGTGCACAGAAGAAAATGACCAGTATACCGATAAGAGCCTGGGGTTATGGCGGTTGGAGGATATTGGTTGACTTTCTAAATACTTTGCATATGCGAATATTTGTACCGCCAACATTATTGTATGGCAAAGCAGGGTTAACCACAGAACGGACATTATCGTTTTGAACGACGGCTCGACCGATAATACGTCAAGCGTGCTGGAGCACAAGCAGACAAGATGAAAATCCTTAACGTCAATCACACCATGGACCCATTCACTGGTGGAGGAACAGCAGAAAGAACATTCCAGATGAGTCGCTATCTTGTTGCAAACGGAATCCAATGCTCCGTATTAACGATTGACACCAATTTACCACCGGAAAGGAAAAATTTTTTGGAAGGTGAAAAAGTCATCGCCCTTCCCCCTCTACTCAAACGGTTCTTCATCCCCAAATTCTCATACGGAAAAATTAAAAGGGTCGTTGAAGACTCCGATATTGTCCACCTGATGGGGCACTGGACATTTTTAAATGCATTTGTTTATGTTGTCGCAAGACGGGCTGGAAAGCCATATGCCGTTTGTCCTGCCGGTGCGCTGCCGATCTTTGGAAGATCGCGGCTCCTCAAGAAGGGATATAATGCCCTGATCGGTCGTAATATTATCCGGCAAGCCCAAGCCCATATTGCCATTGCCGGTAATGAAATAAGCCAGTTTGCCGATTATGGTATAACGCCGGATCAGATAACCACTATCCCAAATGGCGTCAATCCTCTGGACTATCAAAATTATGATATTGCGGGATTTCGTGATCAAGCCGTGCTTGGCGATGCTCCCTATATTCTTTTTGTCGGGCGTCTGAACCCAATTAAAGGACCGGATCTCCTTTTGCATGCGTTCTGCAGGGTCGCACCTATTCACAGGGATTATCATCTGGTATTTGCCGGCCCGGATGGCGGGATGGAGGCGTCTCTGAAATCCGATGTCAGGGGGATGGGCTTGCGCGAACGAGTACATTTCATCGGATATGCAGGTGGCAAAGATAAAGCAGCAGCTTATCACGGGGCGTCATTTGTCGCTGTTCCATCGCGGCAGGAAGCCATGTCGATCGTAGTCCTTGAAGCCGGTATTTGTGGGAAACCGGTGCTAATGACCGATCAGTGCGGCTTTCCCGCATTAGGTCAAGTGGGTGGAGGCTGTATCGTGGCAGCAACAGAAGATGGCATTGCGGAAGGTTTACTGGATATAATGCAAAATGCCGACAGGATCAGAGAAATGGGAGAACGTTTGAGGCGATATGTGGAAATACATTATTCATGGGATATCATTGCCCAAAGTTACCTTACGCTCTTTCGAAAAATGTTGCATAATCCCGTTGTCTGATTTATCAATCAATACATGTCATTTGGAGGATAGAGATGTTTTCAGATAAAACCATCTTAATTACAGGCGGTACCGGAACTTTTGGCGACGCTGTCCTGCGTCGGTTCTTGAAAACCGAAATCAAAGAAATCCGCATTTTTTCCCGTGATGAAAAGAAACAGGATGAGATGCGTAATACCCTGCGGAATCCCAAGGTGAAGTTCTATATTGGGAATGTTCGTGATTATGACAGCATTCATTCTGCCATGCGAGGCGTGGATATGGTCTTCCATGCGGCAGCCCTCAAGCAGGTGCCGTCCTGCGAATTTTTCCCCCTGGAGGCGATCCGGACGAATGCCATCGGCGCGGATAACACCATGAAGGCGGCCTTGGCCTGCGACGTCAAGAACATGATCGTGCTGAGCACCGACAAGGCCGTTTATCCTATCAATGCGATGGGAATGTCCAAGGCGTTGATGGAAAAGCTCATGATTGCCAGGGCGCGTTCCCACGGGGATTCGGGAACGATCTTCTGCGGCACCCGTTACGGCAATGTCATGGGTTCCCGTGGTTCCGTCATTCCCCTTTTCATAAGCCAGATCCTGGCGGGCAAGCCCTTGACCATCACTGATCCGAACATGACCCGATTTATGATGTCCATAGACGATGCAGTGGATCTCGTCGTATATGCCTTTGAGCATGGGAATCCGGGTGATGTCTTTGTCCAGAAAGCGCCGGCGGCGACTATTGAAACGCTGACAAAAGCATTGAAGAAGCTTTTTAAGGCCGATAACGAAATCCGCATTATAGGCACCCGGCATGGTGAAAAGCTTTATGAAACGCTGCTGACGCGGGAGGAGATGGCCCGTGCGGAAGACATGGGAGATTATTATAGAATTCCTGCGGATGTCCGCGACCTGAACTATACCTGCTATTTCACCGAGGGTGAGGCGAAAGTTTCCGGCCAGGAAGATTATAACTCTCATAATACACGCCGCCTTGATGAGGATGGCCTGATTGAATTGTTGTTGAAGCTTGATTTTGTTAAGAATGCCCTGGAAACAGGGGAGATTACCTTATGATTTTCTTGATGTTGCTTCACAAGTGAAGACGCCTGCCTGTTAAGGTATAATGTTGTTATGAGGATAACGGCTAAATGAGCAAAAAGCAAAAGATTTTAATTCTCGGTGGCACCGGTATGTTAGGTCACTTATTACTACGGTATTTTTCTGCTTTCCCTGAATATGATGTGTATGCCACTACTCGAAGTTTGTCTGGGTTGCAAAAGTGCTTTCCGGATGATTTGCTTGCCCGGTTCCTCCCGGACAGCGTTGATGCTAATTATTTTGACAGCATCATTCGTGCGTTAGCCTCTGTCCAGCCGGATGTTGTCATCAACTGCATCGGTATTGTTAAGCAACTCCCCCTTGCCGATGATCCGCTTACGGCGATTACCGTTAATGCGCTGCTTCCGCATCGCATTTCTCTCATCAGCCAAACTGCCGGAGCCCGGCTTATTCATATCAGTACGGACTGTGTTTTTGATGGGAGAAAAGGCATGTATTCGGAAAAGGATCACTCTAATGCAAAGGATCTGTATGGCAGGACAAAATTTTTAGGGGAGATCAGTTATCCCCACTGTGTGACCCTGCGGACATCCATAATCGGGCACGAATTGAAAGGAAAATACGGGCTGCTTGAGTGGTTTCTTGCTCAAGACAAGAAGGCTCGCGGCTTCCGCAAAGCCATTTACTCGGGTTTTCCTACGATTGAGCTTGCCAGGATCATTCATGATTATGTGTTGCCGAATTCTGAACTGAGCGGTGTCTATAATGTTTCTTCGGAACCGATTTCCAAGTACGATCTGCTCTGTCTAATCGCGGTACGGTATGGCAAGGAGATCGAGATTGAACCTTACGACGATTTTGTGCATGATCAGTCCCTGGATTCGACCGTTTTCCGTAAGGCGACCGGGTATCAGCCGCCTTCGTGGGATAAACTGGTCGAGGTGATGCACCGCGATTTTATCGCGAACAACAGATTTTACATCTCATAAAGTTTTAAGAGGGAAGGCAGGCAGAGTATGGCATTCAAGGTATTGACCATTGTCGGAACCCGACCGGAAATCATCAAATTAAGCAGAGTGATTCACGAGCTCGATGAACATACGGAGCACATTTTGGTGCATTCCGGTCAAAACTATGATTATGAACTGAACGAGATTTTTTTTCAGCAGTTGGAGATTCGGAAACCGGATTACTTCCTGGATGCCGCTGGTGAAAATGCCGCCCATACCATTGGAAACGTCATTGCCCGTACGGATGATTTGCTGGCAAAGGCATGTCCGGACGCCTTTCTTCTGCTGGGCGATACGAACAGTTGCCTTTCCGCCATTGCAGCCAAACGGCGTAAGATTCCCATCTTTCATATGGAAGCCGGCAACCGATGCTTTGATCAGAGGGTGCCGGAAGAAATCAATCGTAAAATAATTGATCACACAAGCGACATTAATTTGCCTTATACGGAACATGCGCGGCGTTACCTGCTGGCAGAAGGTCTGAAACCGGAAACGGTCATCAAAACCGGCTCACCCATGAAAGAAGTGCTGACCTATTACCGAAAGCAGATAGACGCATCGGATATATTGGACCGATTGCAGGTGGAGCCGGGGCATTATTTTGTGGTCAGCGCCCATCGGGAAGAGAATATTGACAATGATGTCAATTTTTCCGATCTGATGGCAACACTAAAGGCGATGGCGGAAAAGTACAGCTTGCCGTTGATCGTATCCACCCATCCACGAACCAGAAATCGCATGGAAAGCCTTGACATGAAAGAACTGGATCACCGCATTCAGTTTTTGAAACCCCCTGGTTTTTTGGATTATGTAAAACTTCAGATGTATGCCTTCTGCGTTGTCTCTGATAGCGGCACTATTACAGAGGAATCATCCATCCTTAACTTCCCGGCAGTGACTATCCGTCAGGCGCATGAGCGGCCAGAGGGCATGGATGAAGGCGTTTTGATCATGTGCGGTCTGAAGGCGGAGAAGGTCATGGAATCCATCCATGTTGTAACCGCTCAACACTCGAAGGATAAGAGGCAATTCAGGCTGGTCCGGGATTATGATGTGGAAAACGTTTCGAAAAAAGTATTACGCATCATTTTGAGCTATACCGATTATGTTAACAGAAATGTCTGGAAGAAGCCTGTTTAGGTGAATATTCTCATCGTCACACAATATTTCTGGCCGGAAGAATTTCGAATCAATGAACTTGCAGCGACGATGGCCGAAAGAGGGCATCAGGTTACTGTTTTAACGGGTATTCCTAACTATCCCGGAGGAAAATTCCTTCCGGGATATGGCTTTACACGACAGAAAACAGAGAATTACAAAGGCATTAAAGTTGTTCGTGTGCCCTTGCTTCCCAGGGGTAGGGGGGGGGGTATTCGACTGGTGTTGAATTATTTCTCCTTCGCATTAATTGCGAGCCTGCTGGGTCCGATAAAATGTTGCGATGCGTATGATGTGATTTTTGTATATGAGCCATCTCCGATAACCGTAGGGCTGCCGGCTATCATCATGAAAAAATTGAAATCCGCACCTATCATGTTCTGGGTTCAGGATCTCTGGCCGGAAAGTCTTTCCGCAACTGGCGCGGTTCATTCCAAAAGCATCATGAAAGCCGTGGAAATGTTGGTGCGGTTTATTTATTCTCATTGTGATCGCATCCTGGTACAATCCAGGTCCTTTATCGATGCTATTGTTCGGACAGGTGTTGATCGTTCAAAAATAGAATATTTCCCAAACAGTGCGGAGGCAATATTCGACAGTGCCGCAGAGTGCGCGGGAGAGATGGAACATATTAAGTTTCCCAAAGGATTTCGTGTGATGTTTGCCGGTAATATTGGTGCGGCACAGGATTTTGAAACGATCCTGCGCGCGGCAGAACTTCTGAAAGAGCACGGCGATATTCACTGGATGATCGTTGGAGACGGTTGCTTGCTTCCATGGGTGCGGGAACAGGTTGAAATCAGGGTGTTAGGTAAAACAGTCCGTTTGTTGGGGCGATATCCTCTCGCATCCATGCCTGCTTTTTATGCCATGGCGGATGTTATGCTGGTTGCTCTTAAAAAGGATCCCATCTTCGCGCTGACGATACCTGCAAAAGTGCAATCATATTTGGCGTGCGGTAAACCAATAATTGCGGTGCTTGATGGTGAATGTGGCCGCCTGATTGAAGAATCTAAAGCAGGACTATCCTGCCCCGCAGGGGATTCACACGCTTTGGCAGAAGCTGTTCTTGAGATGTATAAGATGCCTAAATCAGAACTTGAAAATATGGGTAAACATGGGCGAGAATTTTATTTAATAAATTTTGAACGCAATATGTTGATTGATCGATTGCAGTTGTGGATGCAAGAATTACTAAAAAGGGAGTAAATTAGTTGCGTTCTGCTCTCATTACAGGTGTTACAGGCTTTGCAGGTAATGCGTTGGCGAGAAAAATGGCTGCTTCCGGCTGGCAGGTACGAGGAACTATCAGGTCTGTGAAACAAGCGGCCACTCTGTCTGACGGGATTGAAGTTGTTCAGATAAAATCAATCGGTGCAGGCATTGATTGGTCAGATGCCTTGGCTGGAGTGGATACCGTTGTCCACTTAGCCGCGAGGGTGCATGTGATGAAAGATACAGCTACTGACCCACTTACCGCATTTCGTGAGGTGAATGTTGCTGGGACGGAGCGTCTGGCACGTATGGCAGCAAAGACAGGTGTTAAACGCTTTATTTTCTTAAGTACCGTAAAAGTTAATGGTGAAATAACAGGAGACGTACCTTTTTCCGAGAGTGATATCCCAAACCCTGAAGGGTATTATGCTATTTCCAAGTGGGAGGCTGAACTGATCCTCCATCGGATTGCACAGAAAACACGATTGCAGGTTGTTATACTGCGCTTGCCTCTTGTATATGGTACTGGTGTCAAAGCGAATTTTCTGCGTTTGCTTGACATGGTAAATAAAAATATTCCATCGCCTCTGTCTATGGTAAATAACAGGAGAAGCTTTATTTATATAGGCAATCTTGTAGATGCAATAATAAGGTGTATTGAGCATCCAAACGCCGCTAATCAGACCTATTTAGTGAGCGACGGGCAGGATGTTTCTACCCCTGAATTAATAAGAATGATATCTTGTGCAATGGGTAAAAAAGCGAGACTATTTCCATGTCCGCTGTCTCTTTTGAAAATGATTGGAAAGATTATAGGCAAAAGTGCTGAGATTGAGCGATTAACAGGCTCTTTGCAGATTGACAGCGCTAAAATACGCAGAGAGTTAAGCTGGACTCCGCCATTCACAATGGAGCAGGGGCTTAAAATGACAGCTGACTGGTTCATATCAAATGAAAAGAATATTTGATGTTGTGATGGCTTTGCTGTTTCTGTGCATTTTTGCACTGCCAATAGCAGTAATTACAATTATAATTAAAATAACGTCAGAAGGGTCGGCGCTGCACTGGTCTGACAGGGTTGGCATTGACAATACAATTTTTAAAATGCCTAAATTCCGCACTATGAAAATAGACACCGCACCGGTTGCGACGCATCTTTTAGAAAATCCTGAGCAGTTTTTAACTAAAGCAGGAAAGTTTTTAAGAAAAACGAGTCTTGATGAATTGCCGCAGCTTTGCAGTATACTTAAGGGAGATATGAGCTTTGTTGGGCCGAGGCCTGCCCTATTTAATCAGCATGATTTAATTGACCTCAGAACGATGAAGGGAGTTCATAAGCTTACTCCAGGACTTACCGGCTGGGCGCAGATAAATGGCCGGGATGATATCCCGATTCCGGTCAAAGTTGATTTTGATGAATACTATATGAAGCGCAGGTCATTTTTTTTTGATATTAAAATATTGTGGCTGACTATTTTTAAGGTTGCCGGCAGCGCCGGCATAAAACATTAAATGCTGAAACAATATATTCCAAATCTTTTATATCCCTCCTCGTTTAAGCGCTCGCTCTTCTTTATTCTCTCGGATATTCTAATTATTATCCTTTCTCTGTATCTTTCTTTTCTCCTTCGTTTTGAATTTGCCCTGAGTGAAGTTTATAATGCCATGGTCTTAAAGGCATTGCCTTTTTTTATTATCGTTAAACTGGTATCCTTCGGCATATTCAGGGTTTACAGGATTACATGGAGGCAGGTCGGCATTAATGAATTGTTTAATATTGTAAGCGCGGTTATTGTTTCGGAATTAGTTTTGGTAGTTTTATTTTTGGTTCCCTCGCCTTTGAATTTTTTTGCCCTCACGGAGCGCTTTTTAAGTCCTGTTTCTACAGGATTCCCAAGGAGCATTTTCCTGATTGATTTGGGTATATCCATTCTATTAATTTCCGGGCTCAGAATATCTAAAAGGTTTTACCTTGAGCTTGTTCGCAATAAGAGAAATCTTAAACAAGGTTTAAGAACGATAATTATCGGCGCAGGCAATACAGGAGAAATGGTGCTGAGGGATATAGCCAAACAGGAAAATTCGCTGTTTTATCCAATAGGGTTGCTTGATGATGACAGCAGAAAACTCGGAACATACATTCATAGAGTAAAAGTTCTGGCAAAGGCCGATAAATTAAAAGCTGTTGTAAGAAAATATGCAATTGAAGCGGTGATTATAGCCATACCGTCTTTAAACCATAAAGACTTGAGAAGGATGTATGATGACGCAAGGGAATGTGGAATAAAAACCATTAAAATTGTTCCAAAGATATATGACTTTCATAAGCCTGACATAAATATAAAAACCCTTGAAGACTTAAAGATTGAAGACCTTATCGGCAGGCAGATGGTCAAGGTCGATTATAAAGAGATCAAGGAGCTTTTACAACATAAGACTGTTTTTATCAGCGGCGCAGGCGGAAGCATAGGATCAGAAATAGTCATGCAGGTGTGCGGATTTAATCCATCAGGGCTTATGCTTTTTGATATAGACGAGACAGCGCTGCATAATATGGAATTAAAAGTCCGGAAGGCATTCCCAGACCTTAAAGAGAAGGTATGTTTTACGGTTGGGAACATACTTGATGAAGAAAAAGTAAAAGCGATATTTAAGAACTTAAGGCCTCAGATTGTCTTTCATGCAGCCGCATATAAGCATGTTCCAATGATGGAGCATAATCCGGAAGAAGCTGTAAAGACAAATATGTTTGGAACATATAACCTCGCAGATGCTGCAAGCAGATACGACGCGGAAAAGTTTATTGTGATTTCAACGGATAAGGCTGTCAGGCCAACAAGCATTATGGGAGCTACAAAGAGAATGGCGGAACATATTTGCTGCGCATTTAACGGCAGTGAAGGGCAAAGGAAAACAGAATTCATATCAGTTCGGTTTGGGAATGTCCTCGGCAGCCGCGGGAGTGTCCTGCCCATGTTTCTTGAACAGTTAAAAAACGGGGACGCCTTGACAGTGACACACAAGGATATGCAGAGATACTTTATGACTATACCGGAGGCGGTCTCCCTTGTTCTGCAGGCGTCGGCAATAGGAGAAGGCGGCGAGGTGCTTGTCCTTGATATGGGAGAGCCTGTAAAGATTATTAAACTTGCAGAGGAGTTAATACGATTGAATGGATTAATGCCTTACAGGGACATTGAAATTAAATTTACAGGAATGAGACCCGGCGAGAAACTTTTTGAAGAAATACTCACAGCCCATGAGGGAACTGTTGCAAGCAGACACGAGAAGGTTTTTATAGCTAAAAACAGTGAAAAATTCTCCAAAGAAGAAGTTGAAAATATTCTGGAAGAATTTAAGACAGCAATAGCCGGTTCTGCAGATCACAAAAAGATTAAGGACCTGCTTAGAAAAAATGTAAAACATTTCGGAGATGATTTCATTGGAAGACTATAAAAAAATAATCCATCTCGTTAAACCGTATTGGCGGAGGGTTGTCCTTGCAGTAATTATAAGCTCGATGGTATCCGGTCTCAATGCGTCTCTTGCCTGGTTTGTAAAGCCTGTCATGGATGACATATTCATTAAAAGAGATGCAACCCTGCTGTTGTTTGTCCCTCTTGTTGTATTTTTAATTTTTTTTATCAAAGGAGCGTTTACTTTTTTCCATGAATACCTCATGAGATCAGTTGGCCAGAAAATGGTAATGCATCTGCGAAACAGGCTTTATGCGCATATCACTGTTCTCCCTACAGGGTATTTCAGCAAGAATTCCAGCGGAGAACTTATTTCAAAGACAATAAATGATACCGCGGTTTTGGAAGGCGTTGTATCCCTGACCATCAAGGATTTATTTATTGAAAGTTCTTCTGTAATAGCGCTTACTGCGGTTGCATTATGGCGCAGGTGGGATTTAACGCTGATTTCAATTGTTGTTTTGCCCGTTGCTTTTTACGCGGTAGGACGGCTTGGAAAACGAATGAGACTTATCAGTAAACGCGCACAGGAAAAAATATCTCTGATCACTGAATTCCTCAACGAAAGTTTCGCCGGCATCAGGATTATTAAGGCATTCAGCAGGCAGGCCAATGAGGTGGAACGATTTACAGAAAAAACCAGGGATTTCTACAGGGAGAATATGCGCGCCACCAGGGTCTCTGGGTCTGCCTCGCTGATCATGGAGGTTGTAGCGGGTTTAGGCATAGCATTTGTTATGTGGCATGGCGGAAATCTTATGATCAAAAATGTGATTACTGTCGGAGATTTCACTTCGTTTCTTACAGCTGTTTTTTTGATATACACGCCTGCAAAAAGGCTTGCGAGGGTAAATATCGGCATACAGCAGGCAAGAGGCGCATTGAGCAGGATTCATGCCCTGCTGTCTGTAAAGGGTGAGGAAGAAGGGACAGAAATAATAAGGCCAATAGAGAAAGAAATCAGATTTGAGAAGGTTTCCTTTATCTATCCTTCAGCCAGGCGAAAGGCGTTGGACAACATAAACTTTCAGGTAAAGAAGGGTGAAATACTTGCAATCGTCGGGAAAAGCGGAGGCGGCAAAACCACCCTTGTAAATCTTTTACCGAGATTTTTCACGCCGACGGAAGGCGGCATTTTTATTGACGGGACCGATATTTCTACAGCCACTCTTCAATCATTGAGAAATCAATTCGGCATAGTCGGTCAGGAAGTGATACTTTTTAATGATACAGTGGCAGCCAATATATCTTACGGCAAACCGGAGGCGGATATGACAGCGGTCATGGCAGCGTCGAAGGCCGCATATGCGCATGATTTTATTGTGGAGCTTCCCCGGGGCTATGATACTATAATCGGTGAAAGAGGAATGCGGCTTTCAGGCGGGCAGAGACAGAGACTCTCTATTGCGCGGGCGATACTTAAAAACCCTCCGGTACTAATACTTGACGAGGCAACCTCAGCGCTTGATACAGCCTCGGAGCTAATGGTTCAGAAAGCCCTTGCAGCCCTTATGCATGAAAGAACCACATTTGTTATAGCGCACAGGCTTTCAACCATAAAAAGGGCTGACAGGATTATAGTTATGGATAAGGGACGGATTGCCGAGTCAGGAACTCACGAAGGGCTCTTGAAGCATAACGGCCTCTACAGGGAACTCTACGACCTGCAATTCAGCAATCAGGATTTGCAGGATGAGGACAATGTTTAACGGTCAGGATAGGGCAACGAAATGACCTCCATGATTCTGACCCCGAAGAATATCCATGCGAATTTCAGGAGATTGCCCATTTGAAAAATGTTCGTGCAACAGGCTCTAAAAGAAAAAATATCAGCGGTAATCAGCGCAAATCTGTGGCTGAATAGTTACTAAAATGACAGAACAAAAAATACTGCTTTCAGTCGCCATTATCACCAAAAATGAAGAGGAAAGGCTTCCTGATTGCCTGAAGAGCGTTTCTTTCGCTGATGATATTGTAGTGGTTGACTCCGGCAGCGCTGATAGAACATTAGAAATTGCAAAAGGATTTGGATGCAGGGTTTTCATGGAAGAATGGAAAGGCTATGCAAAGCAGAAACAGACAGCAGTGGATTATGCGGAGAAAAATTGGGTTCTGATACTCGACGCGGATGAAAGGGTCACGCTGGAGTTAAAAAAAGAAATTATAGAGAAAATTGCTCTGAACTCTGAACTCCAAGCTCAAAACTTTCAAAATCCCCCCTCGCCTTCCTTTGTTAAAGGGGGGCGAGGGGGGGCTGCCGGTTTTTATGTGCCGAGAAAGAATTTCTTTCTCGGAAGATGGATAAAACACGGCGGCTGGTGGCCTGATTACACAGTGAGGCTGTTCAGAAAAGACGCATCTTATGTTGAGGAGAGGGAAGTCCACGAAAAAGTGATAGTTAAAGGACCTGTCGGTTGCCTGAAAAATCCTCTGGAGCATTATACATACAGGACTATTTCTGATTTCATAAAGAAAATGGAAAATTATTCCACACTCTCAGCAAAAGAGATACTCTCAAAAAATCCGCAGCCATCTTCTGTTTCTTTAGTTTTTAAGATGTTGGTGAGTCCGGTTTTTACCTTTCTGAAGATGCTTTTGATAAAGCAGGGTTTCAGGGACGGCATACGCGGATTTATGCTTGCAATACTTTACAGCTTTTATACATTTCTCAAATATGCAAAGGCATGGGAAAAGAGTTAGAATTGAAGCTTGCATTCATAAAAAAGAAATTTTCCATTCACGGCGGCGCTGAAAGGTATCTACAGACACTTATACAATACCTCAAAAATGCAGGCTATGAAATACATGTATTCTCAAATCACTGGACAGACGAAGAAGGCCTTATCTTTCATAAAGTAAATATACTGCCATTTGGCTCATTTCTCAGCGCATTAACTTTCAATATCAATACAAACTCAAAACTCAAAACTCAAAACTCAAAACTCTACGACTGCATTATAAGCCTTGAAAGAACGACTTATCAGGATATTTATAGGGCAGGAGAGGGATGCCATTCAGAGTGGTTAATGATAAGGTCAGGGATTGAGCCTTTTTATAAAAAGATTTCATTTAAGATAAATCCTCTTCATATTTATCTGCTATTCCTTGAAAAGAAACTCTTCACAAATACAAAGCGGATAATTGCTAATTCAAAAATGGTGAAGGAGCAGATTATAAAATATTATTCTATCCCAGAAGACAGGATAACAATAATCTATAATGGAGTTGACTTAAAAAGATTTTCCCCTGAAAACAGGGTTAAATGGAAAGATGTTATAAGAAAAAAATTTGATATGGCAGAAGTAGAAAGATTATTGCTTTTTATAGGTTCAGGCTTTGAAAGAAAAGGGCTTAATACCCTTATAAATGCCGCTTCACTTATAAAAGGGGAAGATTTTAAGGCAATTGTTATTGGCAAAGGCGATGCTGACAAATACAAGGCAATAGCTGAAAGGCTTGGAATTTCCGATAAAATCATCTTTCTTGGCATACAAAACGAGGTAGAAAAATTTTATGCCGCAGCGGATTTATTTATACTGCCGACTCTTTACGATCCGTTCAGCAATGCAACCTTAGAGGCAATGGCATCAGGTCTTCCTGTAATAACAACAAAAAATAATGGAGCTGCTGAATTGATAGAAAACGGCAAGGAAGGTTTTGTTATAGATGATTTTTTAGATTCAAAAGACTTGTCTGAAAAAATATTGAATTCTTTAGATAATTTGGCAATTATGGGCAAGGCTGCAAGACAAAAGGCTGAACAGTTCCCAATAGAGAAGGCAGTCAGAGAATTTACATATGTTGTAAAGCAGTCAAGCCAATTGTAAACAATCTTTCCATTGGAAAAATAAACCCCTCATAGTTAAAATATTTAAATGAAAACAATACTTCACACAGAATCCTCAGAAGGCTGGGGAGGACAGGAAATTAGAATAATTAGAGAGTCTCTTGGAATGATCAAGAGTGGATACCGTGTAATAATCGCAGCGCCTGAGCAAAGCAATATCTTTAGAAGGGCTAAAGAACTGAACATTTATACCTTTCCTGCTCAATTTCAAAAGAAGAATCCGTTGTCATTCGTGAAAATATTATCCCTTATCAATAATGAAGGCGTTAATATAGTTAATACCCACAGTTCATCAGACAGTTGGGTTGCGACCATTTCTGCAAGGCTTTCAAGGGTTCGGCCAAAAGTAATCAGGACAAGACATCTTTCAACGTCTATCAGCAGGTCTTATCTCAGCCGTTTGATATATAACTGGTTGCCTGATGCAATAATAACAACAGGTGAAGAGATAAGGCAGAGGATGATAATGGATAATGGATTTGATGCAGGCAAGATTTTTTCCATACCAACAGGGATAGATTTAGACATGTTCAATATAGAGAAGGTCAAGCCTGCCATACAAAGAGACGGCTATGCGGTCGGGATGGTGGGTGTGTTGAGAAGCTGGAAAGGGCATAACTATTTTATAGAGGCAATTCCGTTAATACTCAAAGCGATTCCAGACGCCTCTTTCTACATTGTTGGCGACGGCCCTCAATACCGGAATATAAAAGGCATGATAGAAAACCTCGGACTCACGGGTAAAGTTTTTATGCAGGGGCATAGAGAGGATATACCTGAAATAATCGCCTCTCTGGATGTTCTGGTGCATCCCTCATATGCCAATGAAGGCGTTCCACAGAGCATCCTTCAGGCAATGGCAATGCAACGACCTGTTGTAGCTTCTGATGCAGGGGCTATTAAGGAAGCGGTTATTGACGAAAAGACCGGATTTCTAATAGTGCCCAAAAAACCTGAACAAATTGCAGAAAGGGTTATAGAGTTTTATAGAAAACCGGAATTGAGAAGAAAATTCGGGAAAGAAGGAAGAAGGTTTGTGAAAGAAAACTATTCTTTTGAGAAAATGCTCGATAAAATAGAAGCCCTTTATAAAATGCTCTTGAGCAATGCGTGAATTTAAAGATATAAAAAAGATTCTCGTTATAAAACTCCGGCATATCGGAGATGTCCTGCTTACAGTCCCTGTTTTCAGGGCATTGAGGGAGACATTTCCCAATGCCTATATCTCAGCCCTTGTTAATTCAGGGACAGAGGAAGCGCTTGCCGGAAATCCCCTAATTGATGAATTAATAGTTTTTAACAGAAATATCAAGAAAAAAAGCACTATACAAAAATATATCGAGGAATTATCTTTTTTAAAAGCAATTCGTGGAAGAGGCTTTGATATGGCCATTGACCTTACCAGCGGAGACAGGGCTGCAATAATATCACTCATTGCAGGCGCAAAATATAGGCTGGCATATGACCCTGCGAAAGATGGTTTTTTAGGGAAAAGATATTTTTATACCCACCTTGCTCAGAGGAACGGCAATCAGCATATGGTCTTACAAAATCTTGATTTAGTAAAACAATTCGGGATAAGCACAGATGACCCTAAAGTGGATTTTTATATTCCTGATGAAGCAAGGTTGTTTGTAAGGCGTATATTTGAAGAAAATAATATAAAAGCCAACGATACAGTTGTCCATGTTCATCCAACATCACGATGGCTGTTTAAATGCTGGAAAGATGAATATATGGCAGAAGTAATAAAATGGCTTATTGGACAGAGAGTCAAAGTTATAATGACTTCTTCCCCTGATAAAAGAGAGATGGGGAAGGCAAAAAAAATATTGTCTTTAGTCTCCGACCCATCACATCCTACCATTGTCGAGGGGGGGGATGGGGGGGTGATTGACCTATGTGGCAAAACCAATATTAAGCAACTCGCTGCAATATCAGAGGCATCAGATTTGTTTTTAGGAGTTGACTCTGCTCCAATGCATATTGCTGCTGCAGTTGGCACGTCGGTTATCGCACTTTTTGGGCCGACAGACGATGTGCAGTGGCGACCATGGAACGATAAAACTATCGTTATAAAAGAGAGTCTTCAATGTATGCCTTGTAAAAAGGGGGCATGCGAAGGAATGCCTCTTAGAAAATGCATGGAGTCCATCGAACCTAATGTTGTCAAAAATATAATAAGGGAAATATTACTAAGAAATGCAAAGCATTCTTAGTAGTGATGATATAAAACATATTTTAGTTGTCAGATTGAATAAAGTTGGAGATATGATCTGCACAATCCCCCTCCTTAAAACTTTAAGGCATCATTTCAAAAACGCTAAAATTACTATGCTTGCTGAAAAACCATCTGCTGAAATTTTTACTGATACCGCACTTGTAGATGATTTGATCATATATACCAGAAAACACTCGCTGCTCAGAAACAGACATCTTGAAGTCCGGAAACTGTTAATGGATTACAAAATGCGTTCTAATGTAAAATTTGATGTTGCAATAGGTGTAAAAGGTGGCTTTTCAAGCTTTTTGGCAATAATAGTATTTTTAAGTGGTGCAAAAATAAGAATTGGCTATATCTCAAATAAAAATTACTTATTGAATTGGTGCTATAATTTTCCTGTTAATCCAATAGATTTTTCAATGGTTCATCAGACTGAGGCATGTCTAAATCTTCTGACCGCTGTCGGAGTTCACGATTTTATAAAAGACACGACGATACCAATCCCCTCTGAACAACGTGATTCCGCCTATAAATTTTTAATTTCCAATGGACTAAATCCCGGAAATAAAATAGCTGTATTTAATATAAGCAATAATAGGAAAACATCTACCTGGCAGTCAGCTAATTTTATTAAATTGGGCAAACTGCTTTTTGAGAATAACGGCTTTAGGTGCATAATAACATGTATTTTGTCAGATAGAGACAAAGCAATAAAGATTTGCAATGAAATGAAAGGAAATGCTTTATTTTATGAGACGCGCCATATCATGAATTTTGCAGCAATGGTCTCGATGGCAAATTTTCTTATTGCCGGTGATGGAGGAGCAGTCCATATAAGCGCCTCTGTAGGCACACCTGTGGTTGCCCTTTTTGGGCAAACAAACCCTGCTATTTACGGCCCCTGCGGCGGTGGACATATAGTTCTGATGTCTCCAAACGGAGATGTAAACTCTATTACCGCTGACACGGTGTTTAGTGCCGTTCGCTCAGGAGGGAGATGCCTGGATATGGCTCCGATCAAGATAATCGATTATAGCGCATTTGGTGAAACCATTTTTTCGGAAGAACAAATAAAAATGTCTGAAAGGAAACAGCAAGGTAATTGAAAGATGTCACTCAGATGATTTCAACTAAAAATTTGACAAGCCCCATGAAGGCGATAACGCCTGATATGGTAATGAGTAATATTGAGTTTTTCTTAAATAAAAAAGGATACTTTACGGCTAAAAATAAATATACAGTGTAAATTGGTTATAAGAGGACAGGGCAATTTAGAAGGATATTTAAAGGGGATTAGCAAAGGACTTAGGGATGGAGGTAAACTGGAGATATGCTGAAAAAGATAATCACACTTGAGTGGTATTTGATCTTCCCCCGAAATAGTGGACACACCGAAAGGTTAGGTTACAATACAACCTTAAAACCTTAGGAGGTGCGAGATGCAAGAGAGGAAAGGGAATAG
>PGYF01000090.1 GCA_002839535.1 Nitrospira bacterium HGW-Nitrospira-1 | reverse complement strand
TTATGAGAGACTATTTTGATATTTTTTCGTATAGTTTTTTAAATGAGGCAACGATTCACTTTCATGTAGATTTTAGATGAGGCAATTCGAAATCTTGACAGGAAGGATGTTGCTGCTTAAAATATGACCGGACAGTTTTTCCTGCTTAACGACTCGTAAAAATTATTATAGACTTCCTTGCCCAACCTCTGGGTAAGGATTATATCAGGGGGGGGTATTATGAAGAAAGAAGTCACGGAATTAGTGAAGAAGATGTATGATTTGGGAATTGATATCGAGGATTGCATATTTTCTCTTCAGACCGCATTTATTTACAATTCCTCAACGCCGCTGAAAGATTGCGCTGCCAGGACGGCAAATATTTCCAGCTCTGAGGGTTATCTCACCAGTAGGATTGCCGAACTGGCTAAAGAAAATCCTGAAATAGCGCCATATATATCCATACCTGGCCATATGCTAAAGATTAGTGAAAGCGTGGAAAACCTCTCCGGGTTGATTCAGAAAAAAATAAAGGAAAATATGCTTTTCAGCGACAGGGTTGCTATGGAGACGTGCTTTCTGCTTCAGAGGCTTATAGATATGGCAACGCCAATGGCTGATGTAATACTCGCAAGGAACAGGATACTCAGTTATTATGTGCAGGAATCACAAAAGGGGGTTATGAGGAGGGCTATTGAATATTCTACCTTCCATGAGGAGAGGCTTATTGAAGGCTTTCAGCATCCGGCTTCTCTCTTGTACATAAAAACCCTCGATGCAATAAAGGCAATAGCCTGGCATTCAAAAGAGATAGCCATGAAATTGACAGAGGGGGTAATAGAAAAGTTAAGCCATATACACAACGTTAGCGAGTAAAGGCGCTGCCTTCCTCGCAGCCTCTGCACGGGTTAATCCTTCAGCCTCTTCTTCAAACGTGTGTATCTCAACTGCTGTTTGTTGTTCCTGATCGCTATCCCGAGCGCCTTCTTTGTGCCGATGATTACGACAAGCTTCTTTCCTCTCGTGATGGCTGTATAGAGCAGGTTCCTCTGCAGGAGCAGATAGTGCTGGGTTAGAAGCGGCATCACGACAACCGGGTATTCGCTGCCCTGCGATTTGTGGACAGAGACCGCATAGCCAAGGACGATCTCGTCGAGGTCGGCAAAGTCATAGGCTGCAGGCCTGCCGTCAAAATTAACAGTTACCTCCTGGGTCTCCCTGTCGATAGATGCGATCCTGCCGATGTCGCCGTTGTAGACGTCCTTGTCATAGTTGTTCCTTATCTGCATCACCTTGTCGCCGGTTTTGAATATCCGGCCGCCCCGCTGGAGTTCTTTAGCCGGAGAAGCGTTCAGTTCTTTCTGGAGGGCTGCGTTCAGATTAGATGCGCCGACAATCCCCCGGTGCATAGGGGTGATCACCTGTATGTCGTTCAGCGGGTGAAAGCCGAACCGCTCAGGTATCCTGTTCCTGCACATATGGATGATCATTCCCAGTACCTTTTCCGGATCTTCGAGTTCAACAAAATAGAAATCCCGGGGCGATGCCCTGTCTGCTGTGATGTAGGGGAACTCTCCGCTGTTGATCCTGTGGGCGTTAACGATGATCATACTTTCTTTGGCCTGCCTGAATATCTTGTTCAGCCTGACTGTTGGAATGCGGTCTGATTCGATGATATCTTTCAGCACATTGCCTGCGCCTACAGAAGGCAGTTGGTCGATGTCCCCGACCAGGATTATAGCGGCCTCAGGCCGCACTGCCCTGAGCAGATGATACATCAAAACAGTATCCACCATCGACGCCTCGTCTATGATGATGAGGTCTGCATCGAGCCTCTCCAGTTCGTTCTTCCTGAAGCCCCTGCTTTTCGGGCTGAACTCAAGCAGGCGGTGTATCGTCTTGGCCTCACAGCCCGCTGCCTCCGACATCTTCTTTGCAGCCCTCCCTGTCGGCGCAGCAAGAAGGACTCTCCAGCCTGATCTCCGGTATATCCTGAGGATAGCATTGATGATAGTTGTCTTTCCTGTCCCAGGGCCTCCGGTGATCACCATCACCTTTTTATCGAGTGACTCAGAAACCGCCTGTATCTGTTTTTCCGCAAGGTTGATCTTCAGTTCCTCCTGCACACTCTTGAGCGCTGCGTCCCCGTCAAGGCAGATGATGCTCTTCTGTGTATCCAGGATCGTCTTGAGTGAAACAGCAATCCCGACCTCCGCAGCATAAAACTCGGCCAGATAGACAGCGCTGTCTTCGATGACAACCCTATGCGCTGCCGCAATCTTTTTGAGGGCGCAGGTAATGATGCCGGTATCTATGTCTAATATCTTCATTGATTCAGCGATAAGATCTTCGTATGGATAATAGACATGGCCGTCGTCCGCGAGTTTTCTGAGCACATAGAGTATGCCTGCCTCTGCGCGCATCTCCGAGTCTTTTGGTATGCCGAGCTTCCCTGCGATCTTGTCTGCGATGAGAAATCCAATTCCGAATATGTCGTCAGCGAGTTGGTAAGGGTTTTCCTTTACGACACTGATCGATGCCTTTCCGTACTGCCGGTATATCTTTGCCGCATATGTCGAACTCACCTCATGGCCCTGCAGGAAGAGCATCACATCCCGCACCTCCTTCTGCCCTGCCCATGCAGCGCTGATCATATCGATCCGCTTTTCACCGATGCCCTCTACCTCTTTCAGCCTTTCGACGTCCTTCTCGATAATATCGAGAGTTTCGAGACCAAACTTGTTCACGAGCCGCTTTGCCATCACAGGGCCTATACCCTTAATCAGGCCGGAGCCGAGATACCTTTCTATCCCCTTTACTGTAGCCGGCGTGACTGTTTCATAGGAGACGACCTTGAACTGTTCGCCGTATTTCGGGTGTGCATCCCAGCTGCCCTTCAGGCGCAGGACCTCCCCCGGAGTCATGGAGACGAGACAGCCGACAATCGTGACCAGGGCCCTCTGCCCCTTGACCTTCAGCTTGGCGATTGTATAGTGGTTCTCCTCGTTATGGTAGGTGATCCGCTCCAGTTGTCCCTGTAGTTCGATAAGCATAGTATATTCTACCTAATAACATTGGCTGCCTGCCAAATTATTGTTGACCCGAAAAATGCAGTTCAAACAGGCACACCTGTAGAATCAAGCATATCAAGGCATTTTGTGTATTGTTCTTTATAGTTGCACCGAATAGTTGCACCGAAATATAATGAGAATTGGCTTGGTACACTTTTTGCTATCTCTAATTTAGAGTTGTTGATTTAGTATATATATAGTTACAATATAAGAAAGCATCAGACAACAGGAGGTTAATTAAAATGTTCAGACAAACTGAGTTTTTTAAAGAAATAGCAATCATGCTTGCGGCGTTGATGGTTTTTCCGCTGGGCACGCCAGTCTTTGCTTTTGACTCTCAGACACTGCCTACCGGCGGTCAGGTAACGGCAGGGCAGGCGGCGATCTCTCAAACAGCAAGCAATATGACCATCCAGCAGGCAACACAGAAGGCTGCCATCAACTGGCAGGACTTCAGCATCGGCAGCAATGCCGGCGTCCGTTTTAACCAGCCCAATACAGCATCTATCGCCCTGAACCGTGTGATAGGGCAGAACCCCAGCCAGATTATGGGCAGCCTTTCCGCTAATGGACAGGTCTTTATAATTAATCCAAGCGGTGTCCTGTTTGGCAGAGGCGCTCAGGTGAATGCCGCTGCAATCCTCGCCTCTACCCGCAATATCTCTGACGCTGACTTTATGGCAGGAAGATACCGCTTTGCTGGTGATGGCACCGGCACAGTTGTTAATGAAGGCAATCTTATTGCAGCAGACAACGGTTATGTGACGCTAATTGGCGCTCATGTGACAAATTCTGGCACCATTATCGCCCCTAAAGGTGATGTCCGTCTATCTGCGGCGAACAAGGTTACTATCACGCTTGATAACAACAGCCTTACCGGATTTACCGTTGACCAAGGCACCTTTGATGCCCTTGCTGAAAATAAGGGCC
>PGYF01000089.1:4030-4696 GCA_002839535.1 Nitrospira bacterium HGW-Nitrospira-1 | reverse complement strand
GTATCAGGGAATACCCCGGTATGGGTTCCTGTCTGAAAATCGATTCTGGGACTTTTGGTGCAGTTGATCTCAAGAACAATGACCTGAAAAGTCCCTTAAGAGGGGCTGATTAGGTAAAATGAAAACCGGACATTTCTAAATTGGTAAAAAGCGGACATTTCTAAATTGGCGTAACACATACTAAACTCTTTCTTGACATTTCATAATATTCTGATTTATAAAACATTGACGCGGGCGTAACTCAGTGGTAGAGTGTTAGCTTCCCAAGCTGAAAGTCGCGGGTTCAAATCCCGTCGCCCGCTCCACTTAAAATATCCTTATTGAAATAAGGAATTATCCTAAAAAAAGCATTTAGCCGCGGATTTTCACGGATTTGCACTGATATTTCAAAGAATTAAACAAAAGCTGATACTCACCTTTTGGGTGAAATCATTACAAGCAATAACTGTTGGTTTTATCTGCGTTGGACCCCTCCGGCAATGTGCCGCGCTTTTCGATATTGGCGTCCTCCCCAAAGACTGACATTAAAGCCCGTTAACAAACACATAACAACAAACGCATACCCTATGTTACGCCAATTTAGAAATGTCCGCTTTTTACCAATTTAGAAATGTCCGGTTTTCATTTTACCTAATCAGCCCCTTTTAATGAATTGCTTCCTAATTT
>PGYF01000089.1:0-3993 GCA_002839535.1 Nitrospira bacterium HGW-Nitrospira-1 | reverse complement strand
AGGGTTCTTCACAATGTCCTTTCCTGCCATCCTGCCTCCTTCTAAAAAGAGGCGGTCTAACATTCTTAAAAGCGGACATTTCTATTTTGGTATGACAAACAAACGCATACCCTATTGACTAACAAGAATTTATTTTGTTACGCTATCTAAATTCAAAACAGGAGTAGATATGGCCACCGCGAAAAAAACCAAAATAACCGTTCAAAAAAAAGCTGTCAAAACTTCTACGATAAAAACGGAAAAGACCCCAACAAAACAGAAAAAGGCTGATGTATCGAAAAAAGAAAAAGTCTCCAATAAAACTGTTAAAACTACGGCAACGAAAAAAATCGTCAAAAAACCCCTTCAAAAACTGTCTCCACGTGAAGCAAAACTCCAGCGGATCAAGCTGAAACTGCTTCACCAGAGGAAAATGCTGCTGAACGATGCCGGCATTGCCCTGAACGAGCTGCCTGGTCAGGCTGCGTTCCCTGACCCGGGAGATCAGGCTTCTGCTGAAACTGACAGAAATTTTATATTACGCCTGATGGGCAGAGAGCAGCGCCTTTTGAAGAAAATTGAACAGGCCATCGAACGTTTCGAGGCCGGGACTTTCGGTATCTGTGAAAATTGCGGGAATGAAATCAGCATCAAGCGGATCGAGGCAAGACCGGTTACGACAATGTGCATTGACTGCAAAACCCTCCAGGAAGAGGAAGAAAAACTGAGAGAGTCCTGATATTTCCAAGTCCCTAAAAAGTCCTTGTCCTCAAGGTTCGTTCTGTTATATATTTTACATGTTCATCAATCAGCGCAGTCAGTTCCTGCAGGATTTTTTCTGCGGGCTTTATGCGACCGAGCTTATTCATATCCCAGCCGAGAAGATTCATCCAAAGACTTATCACTGCGGGGGAAAGGCTTTTTGACGGGGCGCTGTCTTTTGCGCATCTGTTGCATAAAACAGTTCCAGAGGAAAGATAAAATATATTTCCTTTACGTCCGCATCGTCCGCAACTATTCAGCATAGGCAGATACCCCGCGAAATCAAGAAGTTTTAACTTGTAAAAAAGCAGGAGCAACTCTGTCCGACAATCCATTTCCATGGCACGGAGTGTATTCAGCAGGAGGGAATAGACCCTGTTGTTTGCATCTCTTTCAGGCAGAAAATTCAATGTTAATTCGAGAATTTCGGAAACTTTTAAAAAACAGCCGAGCGAACTCCTTAAAGAATGAAAGGGATATACGATATCAGACTGAACTAACCGGGGCAGGGAGCTGTCCTCTTTGCCCCAAAAGGATATTTTCGAGTGCGTAAGCGGCTCCAGACTGCTGCCGAATTTGCTTTTGACCTTGCGAGGGCTTTTTGCAAAGGTTTTTATTATTCCATAGTCTTTTGTAATGTATGTGACTATGAGGTCAGCTTCGCCGAAAAGGTTTGTCTTCAAGACGATACCTTCTGTTCTTTGCAGCATTACATAATATTCCCGAAATCTTCCGGCTTAAGATTTTTGAGCCATTCGTCAAGCTCATCAGCCGACCGGGTTGTCATAATGCTATCTTCCACAAAAATAGGAACGCCGGCCCTCAAGGCAACAGCCACGGCGTCGCTCGGACGGGAATCGACCAGAGTCTCCTGTGTGCCGTCATTCAGGCAAATAAGGGCATAATATGTATTATCCATTATCTCGGTGACAACTATCCTGACGATCTTTACCCTGAGTCCGTTAATAATGTTTTTAACCAGATCGTGGGTCAACGGCCTCGGAGTAGCAACCCTTCCAAGGGCCAATGCAATGGAATCAGCTTCAGACTTGCCGATCCAGATCGGAAGCGTGCCGGCGCCGTCAATTTCTCTCAGCAATAGAATATACATATTGCTTCCCGGATCAAACAGCAGGCCTTCTACCTTCATTTCCACCAGCATCTATCTGTAACCCAACTCATTCAGTATTTTTTTATCATCACGCCAGCCCTTTTTGACCTTTACCCGTAATTCAAGAAATATCTTTGCATCCAGGAATTTTTCAATATCCAGTCGGGCCATAGTCCCTATGAGCTTCAGCATCTTCCCCCTATGTCCTATTATTACGCCTTTTTGCCCCTCTCTTTCAACATAAATATTGGCTTCTATTACAAGCAATCCGTCTTTTTTTTCAGTCCAGTTTATTACTTCAACAGCAACGCAATGCGGTATCTCTTCAGAGGTGCTTTTGACGATTTTTTCTCTTATGATCTCAGACACCATAAATCTTTCCATCTGGTCTGTAACAAGGTCATCGCTGTAATATTTGGGGCCATACGGAAGATATTCAAGCGCTTTCATAAGAAATCGATCGATTCCGTCATGCTTAACAGCAGATACCGGAATAATCTCTTTAAAGGGGAACAGGTTTCTATAGGTCTCAATATGAGACAATATTTCCGGCTTTTTGATCCTGTCTATTTTGTTAATCAGCAGAATCACCGGTCTGTCGAGGTCTTCAAAAGATTCAATAATATATCCGTCTTTTTCAACAGCATCAGGTTCAGTAACAAAAACAACCAGATCCATTTCACTTAAGACTTCCCTGGCTGTCCTGACCATAATGCTCCCCAATGCATGTCTGGGCTTATGAATACCTGGAGTGTCCAGAAAAATTATCTGCGCCTCAGGATAGTTTTTTATTCCTAATATCCTGTTTCTGGTTGTCTGCTGCCTGTCGGCAACAATAGCGATCTTCTGCCCCAGAACAACATTCAGAAGCGATGACTTCCCGACATTAGACCTGCCTATAAACGCAACATACCCGGAACGAAAAGACTCCGTCATCTAAACCGGGACTTCCAGTTTGCTTATCGCCTCACGGATTCTTTCGATGCCCCTTTTAATATCATTGAAAGAGGCGGCATAAGAAAGTCTTACATAATCATCGTCTCCGAAAGCTTCACCGTGGACCAGGGCAACGTTTGCCTCTTCGAGAAGGTAAAGAGCAAGATCACGCGAAGAAGATATCTTTTTGCCGCCGAAACTGCGCCCGTAAATCCGGGATGTATCAGGGAATGCATAGAAGGCGCCGGAAGGCATCGCGCAGGCAATATCCTTGATAGCGGAAAGCTCACTCACAATGTAACGTCTTCTTTTGTCAAACTCCTTCAGCATCATGCTGATAAAATCCTGAGGACCCCTCAGGGCCTCGACAGCAGCCTTCTGCGCAATGGAATTAGGGTTAGAGGTTGATTGGCTCTGGATGTTCGTCATGGCCTTTATGACGTCCGCAGTGCCTGCAGCATACCCTAACCTCCAGCCTGTCATTGCATATGCCTTTGACAAACCGTTCACAACAATGGTCCTTTCTTTTACCTCATTGCCGAGGGACGCTATGCTGACATGTTTGGCCCCGTCATAGATAAGTTTTTCATAAATCTCGTCAGATACAATATAAAAATTATATTTGACTGCCAATTCAGCTATTTTTTCGAGAGTTTTTTTGTCGTAAATCATCCCTGTTGGGTTGGAAGGTGAATTCAGGATAAGGGCCCTGGTATTTTTTGTCACACATTTTTCAAGGGCCTCAGGTCTGACCATAAAAGAATCGGATACATATGTTTTGACAAAAACCGGAGTCGCATCATTTAATAAAACCTGATCCGGATAAGACACCCAGTAAGGAGAAGGGATTATTACCTCATCGCCAGGTCCATACAACGCCTGCGCAATATTATACAGGCTGTGTTTTGCCCCGCAGGAGACTATTATTTCCTCCCTTTTGTAAGAAAGGCCGTTGTCGGCCCTGAACTTTTCCATAATCGCATCCTTGAGGATATCTATACCGCCAACCGGGGTGTATTTTGTAAAGCCATCCTTCATAGCCTTTATAGCTGCTTCTTTGATATTCTCCGGCGTATCAAAATCAGGTTCTCCTACTCCAAAATTAATAACATCAATGCCTGAGGCCTTCATGGATTTTGCCCTTGAATCTATGGCAAGCGTCGGTGATGGTTTAATCTTTATTGCCCGTTGAGAAAGCATATCTG
>PGYF01000004.1:34732-46514 GCA_002839535.1 Nitrospira bacterium HGW-Nitrospira-1 | reverse complement strand
TCTGACTTGATCAGGGGGTCGGGGCAGGCTCCGAATCCAGATTTATATATTGTTGTCATTGTCCGGCTTGACCGGACAATCCAGGATAGGGTCTGGATTGCCCGATCAAGTCGGGCAATGACGCAAATCAGGAAGCAATTCATCCCTGTGCCAAGAGCACAGGGATGAATTGCTTATTCATTAAAAATAAAAGAATTATATAACTTTGTCAATTGCGAATGGCGGCTGGAAGTTTTATTGCACAATCTTCAGGCTTATATCTGCGGCAGGCGCTGAATGGGTCAAGAGGCCGACTGAGATCATATCCACACCGGTTTCAGCGATTTCCCTTACATTGGCAAGCGAGACATTGCCGGATGCTTCAAGGGGGATTTGTTTTTGAACGATCTTCACAGCTTCCCTTATATCATTTACAGACATGTTATCCAACATGATAACATCAGCCCCTGCCTCAAGGGCCTCCTGAAGGTCATTAAGGTTTTCCACCTCAACTTCTATTTTTACAAGGTGGTGACCTGCTTTGGCAAGTGATATCGCCTTCATTATGCTCCCGACAGACTTGATGTGATTATCCTTGATCAGTATGCCGTCAAACAGGCCGAACCGGTGATTTGTTCCGCCTCCCATTTTGACAGCGTATTTCTCCATAAATCTGAGACAGGGGGTAGTCTTCCGTGTATCCAGAATATTTGCCCCGGTTCCCTTTACTGCATCAACAAAATGGCTTGTAAGAGTCGCGATGCCGGAAAGCCGTCGCAGTATATTGAGGCTTACCCGCTCGCCTGCAAGCAAAACCTTTGTCTTACCTGAAACTTCTCCAAGGATGTCGCCTTTTCCGACTTTGGCGCCCTCGGCAAAAAAGGTCTTAAATGTAGTATTCGGATCCAGTATATTGAAGACTTCTCTTGCAAAAGGAAACCCGGCGATTACAAAGTCGGCCTTTGCCGCATATAATGCCCTGGACTCACTTTCTTCAGGGACAAGCAATGCTGTTGTAATATCACCATAACCAATATCTTCTTCGATGGCATGATGTATCAGATGAATCACGGTCAAAGGCATATCCATGACCTGTTATCTCCTCCTAAGAAGCGTAAAAATCCCCCAAATGCCTCCGAGTACCGCGCCTAAGGCTGCGGCGGATTTCCAGTCGAGCAGGGTATTTATATTTCCGTCAATATTCTTGGCGAGGACAAGGACAGCGGCGCTATTTTCGGCTTTTACCGTATTCGCAGCGATGAGGCCTGCGGCGCTTTTCTTTACAGTTGCATTTTCTCTTGTTAAAGATAACGGCACGCAGGAATACTTCAGCCTGGTGTTATTGCCTGCTACTATCATGCCCACGCTCTGGTTCATCGTGATATCATTGCCGCTTATCAGCGCAGCTGCGCCTTGCGCGGCCTCTATCTTTTCTCCATCCACGCTTAAAGCGCATACCTGCTCCATTTCTACATGTCTGCCCTCGACATTCCTGACGCTGCTCTGGCTTATTTTGACAAACTCCCCTTCAATTATTTCAAGCTTCCTGTCGGTAAACTCATGCTCTTTTTCGTCCATCATTGTTCCCCCCTGGCTTCGTACAGTTTTTGGAGATTTTCAAGAATCCTTTCCTTCTTTCTCAAACACTCTTCATGCCTATCCTGTTCCCTGGCGATTACCTCTTTGGGCGCCCTTTTTAGGAAATCTTCATTGCTGAGTTTTTTGTTCAGAAAGATAATGGACTCTTCGCCTTTTGCCTTTTCCTTCTTAAGCCGCTCGATTTCAATATCCAGGTTTAAAAGACCTTCCAAAGGCACATAAACTTCAACATGATTTCTGACTGCAACAGAAGACCCCTTCATCTTCTTTACGGCAGCGCCTATCTCTATAACCTCCGCCTTTGCCAGTTTATTGAGATACGTAAGATTTCCGGCAAGAACGACTCCGGCATCTTTACTAAGCGTTTTAATATAGGCCTTTAATTCAAGATTAGGAGAGAGATTTAATTCGCCCCGTATTGTTCTGACGCCGGAGACTGCTTCCATAATAATAGACATATGTTCTTCAGCCGCAGGTTCTCTGAGCAGATTTCTGGGATACTCCGCTGTAACGATGGTCTCCCCGTTATGCGGCATAGTCTGCCATATCTCCTCGGTCACATAAGGCATAAAGGGATGGAGCAGCCTCAATGTTCTCTCAAGTATATAAAGGAGACATTGTTTGACCGGAAGCTTGTCTGCGGCTTCATCATACAGGACAGGCTTGACCATCTCAATATACCAGTCACAGAGTTCGTGCCAGACAAAATGATATATGCTGTTGGCTGCGTCATTAAACCGGTAATCAGCAAGAGACTGATTTATTTCTTCCGCCGTAACAGAGAGCCTGCTTAATATCCACCTGCTGCCGATATCCAGTTTCTGAAGGTTAATTTCATCCGGCAAAGGGGCGTCATCTGCGTTAAGAAGAATGAACCTCGCAGCATTCCAGAGTTTATTGACAAAGTGCCTGTACCCTTCCACCCTGTCCTCGGAAAACTTGATGTCGCGTCCTTGTGCGGCGAATGCAGCAAGGGTAAATCTGAAGGCGTCCGTGCCATACTTGTCCATCATAATAAGAGGGTCTATCACATTCCCCTTTGACTTGGACATCTTCTGCCCGCTCGAATCTCTGACCAATGCATGGATATAGACATCCTTAAACGGGACGTCATCCATAAACTTTGTTCCCATCATCATCATGCGGGCGACCCAGAAAAATATGATGTCAAAGCCCGTAACAAGCGCTGCTGTGGGATAATATTTTTCCAGCTCCGGTGTTCTGTCCGGCCAGCCGAGGGTAGAAAATGGCCAGAGCGCTGATGAAAACCAGGTGTCCAAAACATCCTCTTCCTGCCTGAGGGCCGCATTATCACATTTGGCGCATTTTGCCGGAGTTATCCTGGAAACCATCATTTCCCCGCACGAATCACAGTACCAAACCGGTATCCTGTGTCCCCACCATATCTGTCTGGATATACACCAGTCTTTAATCCCTTCCATCCACGCAAAATACGTATTTTCCCAGGATTTCGGTATGATTTTCGTTTTACCTTCCCTGACCGCCATCATTGCCTCATCTGCAAGAGGCTGTACTTTTACGTACCACTGTAAGGCGGGAAGAGGTTCTATGACCGTCTTGCACCGGTAACATTGACTTATGGAATGAGTGTATTTCTCCTGTTTGTCTATAAGTCCGGAGTCTTCCAGGTCAGCGATAACGGCTTTTCTGCATTCATACTTGTCCATTCCTGCATATTTGCAGCCGGCCTCCTCAGTCATTTTCCCTTCAGTGCTGATTACGTTGATAAAGGGAAGCTGGGGACTCTGGCGTTTTGCTATCGCCTCATCGTTGAAATCATGAGACGGCGTTACTTTCACAGCGCCTGTGCCAAATGCAGCGTCAACAGCGCTGTCAGCGACAACAGGAATTTTTCTATTTGCAAGAGGAAGCAATATGCTCTTTCCGATAAAACCTTTATAACGGTCATCTTCAGGGTTCACAGCTACTGCTGTATCTCCAAGCATTGTTTCAGGTCTGGTGGTCGCAACCGTTATATAACCATGACCTTCAGCAAGAGGATACTTTATATAAGTGAGTTTGCCTTCAATTTCTTCATGTTCCACTTCGATATCGGACAATGCGGTATGACATCTTGGACACCAGTTAATGAGCCTGTTGTCCCTGTAGATAAGCCCCTGCTCATAGAGGCTTACAAAAACCTCCGCCACGGCTCGTGAGAGTCCTTCGTCAAGCGTGAACCTTTCCCTGGACCAGTCACACGAAGCTCCAAGACGCTTCAACTGATGGATAATCCTGCCGCCGTATTCAGCCTTCCATTTCCAAATGCGTTCTATAAATGCGTCTCTGCCAAGATGATGTCTGTCCATGCCTTCGGCGGCAATCTGTCTTTCAACAACGTTCTGTGTAGCGATGCCGGCATGGTCCATACCTGGAATCCAGAGCACGTTATAACCGCACATCCTTTTCCAACGCACCAGTATGTCCTGAATGGCAGTATTAAGGGCATGCCCCATATGAAGAGTTCCTGTAACATTTGGGGGAGGAATTACAATAGAAAAGGCCTTGGCGTCAGAATCTGGATCAGCTCGAAAATAATTTTTGCTTAACCAAAATTCATACCATTTGTTCTCAACGCCTTCTGGATTATAACTTTTCTCTAATTCAGCCATAACAAAGAAAGACGGGGAATTGGCGAGAGCCGTTTCCCCGTCATAATAATAAATTTAATTGTTGCTTAAGAATCTGACTTTATGTTTTCAGTTTTTTCGGAGATCATTTTGTTTGCCAGGCCGGAGACCGTTTCCCATATTGCCTTTTCGACTTTCGTAGTCAAAGATAAAGCAGAACTCTTGAGAATTTCCTTCAATACTTTCTCTGTAAGCTCAGGCGCGGTCTCCCATAATACCTTTTCTACAGTATCCTTTATGGATGGCATGAGAGAAGAAAGCAATGCCTCTTTTATATCAAGTTCAGACAGGAGCGAAGAGGCCTTCTCATCAATAACTTTTTCAAAGCTTCTGAGAAACTCTTCTTTTGAAGGTATTTCAGCTTCAGTTATCATGGCGCCTGCAACGGCAGGTCGTGCAGTTTCTTCTTCCATGACAGGCTCTGGTTTCAATTCCAGTGCAGATGCCGGCGCTTCCTCCATTACTTCAAAAGCCTCTTCAATTCCCTGTTCTTCGACAACCTCTTCAACAGCCTCTTCATCCCCTGAGAGCGCAACTTCAGAAGCCTCGGCAGAAACCATAGCGAGCGCTGCATTTATCTTGTTTATAAGCTCTTGCGATTCAAACGGCTTAATAACAAAGTCATCAGCCCCTACCTCTCCGGCAAGTTCTTCATCTATGGGTTCAAATGCCCCGGCAAGCAAAATAACAGGCACATGAGACGTCAACGGATTTTTCTTTATTTTTTCGCACAAATTATACCCATTGACCTTAGGCATTTCTATGTCGGCAAGGACAATATCCGGCATAAAGGAATCAAGGAGATTAAGGGCGTCTTCACCATTGCTCACAGACGTTATCTGAAAATCCTCTTCAGCAAGGACAAGTTCGACTACCTTCTGTATGGTAATGCTATCATCCGCGAGTAACAGCTTGTAAGCCATCCTTCACCTCTTTAATGTATTTTAAGAAATTTTATTGTTAAGCGCTGAAAAAGTCAAGACTTTTTTATGTTATGCTCCTAAGGAAAAGCCGCTTATTTGCCTTGCTGCTGTACTGTCTCCCTGACTTTTTTCCAGGTTTTGTCGGGATCAAAAATCTTTATCGTCTCCGCGACACGCCTCGTATTCTTGCCGAGATTCTTCTCGTAAATAGTCCCTTCCTGGTTTAACATAAAGGATTACGTTATAGGCAAAGGCCCAGAAAAGGTTTTGTTTTATATTGCGCATCGTCGCCTTTGAGAGGGCTATGGCCGTGACCACTCCCCTGATATTGCCGCTTATGATCGTGATATCAGACGCCTCAATGGCAACATCTGTCCCTTTGCCCTTGCCTCAAAGAGCCTGCCGAGCAGGATAAGCACGATATGAGTATGAATATCGGGACAGTCAGGAGCGCCCTGGCGACAGGCAATATCAGTTGTCCTTTATCTTTCTCTTTTCCGTGTGGCATGCGAAATGTTTCAAGTTACCGTTATAGTCACCGATAGTAAGCTCTATAATGCCCATTTTCTCAAACACCGCAGGACAACTGTGGTTGTTGACCTGTACCCCCTGCAGATAATCATCAGGGTAAAAAACTGAGGAGCCCCGATACAGGGGATCGGAAGTAAAGATGCTTATTTTTCCGTCCTGCTGACCGACAAAGAGATAGGTCTTGCCTGCTTCCCTTGCCAGTGAAGGGGCCGCAAATCCGGCTGCTTTCGCATAATCAAATATTTTTTCTATCTTCTGCCATACGGGATTCCCATCACGGTCGATCTCATACCGGAATCCTTTGACATAGCCGTCGGAACCTCCTACGATCAATTCCCATTTCCCGTCACCATCGATATCAAAAACAGCAGGAGCAGCGTGCATAATCTTTGGAACACCTCTGAAAAATTGCTTCTTTTCTGACCAGAAAGGTTTCTCAAGGCTGCCGGTGTTCAGGAATGCCCTGATTATCCCATCCTGCTGTCCGGTGATAAGGAGAGAGCGCCCATCCCATTCTGTTAATATCCCTTTTGAAAAACTCGAAAGCCTGATGCCGTTGAAAAAACCGGGCCTCTCTTTCCATGGCAGTCCTGCTGAGGACGGTTTGTTGACAAAGAGCCTGATCTCCCCATTGATATTCCCCACGACCATAAAAGAACTTCCGTTCACTTCTGTTATAACCGGTGATGATGCAGGCCCTGTGAATATCCTCCCGCTGAAGAAATCAACTGCTTCGTTCCAGTTCCGGTAATCCTTCCCCCAGTTCCTGTAATAATAGAGTTGACCGTTTCCGTCGGAGATTACCATATCCATTATGCCGGACTGATCACTGTTTAGGAAGGCCGGCGCGGCAAAACTGCAGAATGAAAGAGCCAATGCACTCTTCTCCCAGGAAGATCTGCTTTTAAACTCTCTTTCCAGAACTGAGAGCCTTCCCATGCTGTTGCCTGCGATAATCAATATCCTGTTCTGATAAGACGTCACTGCAGGCACAACATACATCCCGAGTTTAACGTCTTTAAAGTAGGCTGCGTCTTTCGCAAAGACCACGCCTTTCCCCGTGTGTTTAGCCCTGAATAAAAAAAGTTTCCCCGTTGAGTTGCCGACAATCAGATCAGCCCTGCCGTCATTGTCAACATCAAAGAGCGCCGGGGCAGCGTCATTGCCCACATCAATTTCAGGCATATCCATTCTTTTCCATAAGGGCTTAACGTTCGTTCCTGCATTCTTATAGAAAATGATCTTTCCGGAATCCTTTGAAAAACCTCCGGTCCCTACCAGTATCTCGGGTTTCCCGTCACCATCGATATCGCCTGCTGCAGGCGCGGAAAATGCCCCGGCGCTGACGCCATCAAAGTATTCCGGAACAAGACTCCAGTGCGGGACATCGCGAGTACCGGAATTTCGGTAAAGCCGCAGAGCGCCGTCCTTGCTCCCTGCTATCATCTCATTTACCCCGTCTCTATCAATATCGTAAAAAACCACCCGCATAAAAGGTAATACTTCGATACCTGTGGAGTTAAAAAAATCCTTTGTTTTTTCATCGCACTGCAAAAAGGATTTGTATTTCTCTACAGGAGCCGGTTTCACGACAGAGACTGGCGGACGAAGAGCCTCAGAGGGCTGCGCAATCTCTTTCCGTGGTGCGCAGGAGACAATCAAGAAGAGGATTAAAAAAAATATGTTTATTTTCATGGAATGATACATCTCCGGCCGGAGAAACAGCCGGAGATGTATTGTTTATTGTACAAATTATTTTACGATTACTTCAAAGTGAACACGTCTGTTTGCCTTTGCTTCCTTTGATTCCTTGTTTTTCAGAGTCGGTGTCTCAGGCATCGCAAGTCTTGTTTCGCCATAGCTGATCGTCGACATCCTGTCGGAACTGATGCCCTGATTTGCAAGGTATTCCTTCACTGCGTTTGCCCTTCTTTCGCCAAGGGCCATATTGTAGTCTTCAGCGCCATGCGCACAGGTATGTCCCTCGATCTGGACGCTGACGCCCGAATTCTCCTTCAGTGTATTTATATTGCTGTTTAGTATCCCCGTTGCGACTTTCGTAAGGGTGGCCTTATTAAAGTCAAAGTGTATATCCTCGAGAATAATTTTGATCTCCCTCACCGTGAGGGTCGCCCTATCGGTCATCACGCCGCCTTCATTCCTGGCAGTTATCGTGTAGGTCGTAGTCCCGGCGGGTGAGACCTTGCGCGAGCCGGCAGCAGGGACGTCACCGATGCCCTGATCTATGGAAAGACTTGCCGCGCCTTTGGAAGTCCAGGAAAGGTCAGAGAAGCCACCCTTCTCAATTGTTCCCGGATTCGCCTCTATCTTTACCATAGGTTTAGGCCTTACCTCAGGCTTCGGTTCAGGCCTCTTGGCAACCGGTTTGTCCGGGCAAAGGGCATTAATTTTGTCGATCGCTTCCTGGGCCATAGCGATCGCTCCCTTGGTATTGCATGCCATGTAGGTCTCATAGGCCTTGTCTACCATATCTTTTGCAGCATTAAATTCTACCGGACATTGTTTGTCTTTACCCGCAGCACGCGCTTCATCCAGCGCCAGAGATGCTTCCGGCAGCGGCTTGTGATAGTACAAATATCCCGGTCTGTCCTTCGGGGCCTTATCCAGATGGGCACACCCAGCCATTAAACCCATGGAAAATACGGCAATTACGAATATGAACGCCCTCTTTGCTATTTTAACTTGCATCTTGAGACCTCCTTCACGAATTTTGTTGTTTTCCCATCCTCAGCATACCCAAAAAATCTTTGTCTTATTCTCACCACCTTCCTGCCCCATCTTTTTTTTATTATATCATCCTACTCATCAAAAATCATACTAAAATTAAGTTTTTCGTGTAGATTTTTATGTGAGGCAACTCTGGCTGGTAAAGGTCGGGCACGGCGTCATAACTCCCTGTCAAACGTCCTTATTATATGGTAATATACATTTTTGATCCTTTAATACCGACCGCTCAAGGGGTTACAATGGATTTCTTTTACATGCTGTTTCCCGTATCCGGCGTTAAGACGTATATATTCATCCCGCCTCTTGTAGCGTTTATTCTCTCTTACTTCACCTCTATGGCCGGTGTCTCGGGGGCCTTCCTTTTATTGCCGTTCCAGATGAGCTTTCTGCATTTTACAAGCCCTGCTGTCAGCTCCACTAATTTCCTGTATAACATTGTAGCTATTCCAAGCGGCGTCTATCGCTATATAAAAGAAGGAAGGATGGCCTGGCCTCTTACCATAGTCGTAATACTCGGCACACTTCCGGGAGTATTTATCGGCTACTATTTACGCATCCTATATCTGCCGGATCCCAGGGCCTTTAAACTCTTTGTCGGCTGCGTTCTGCTGTATATCGGGATACGGCTGCTCTACGAAATTACCGGCAAGGCAGCAGCCGGCAAGGCAAAGATGAACAGCCTTGACGAAAAATTCAGACAAAGGAGCGCCCGGATAAAAGAGGTCCGGGGCGCAAGAATTGTTTCCGGGCTTCCCCCTGAAGCAGTTCTTAAAACATTGTCTTTCACCTTAAAAAAAGTTGAGTACGAATTTTGGGGAGAAACATTTTCATTCGGCGCTGTCTCCATGTTTATGCTTGCATTCATTGTCGGAATAATCGGCGGCACATACGGAATCGGCGGCGGCGCCATTATTGCTCCTTTCTGTGTTGCTGTATTTCATCTCCCTGTCTACACCGTAGCAGGCGCTGCGCTCATGGGCACTTTTCTTACCTCGATCGCAGGGATTGTTTTTTACAGTATCATGCCAGTCAAAGAAGGCTTGCCTACCTCCCCTGACTGGCTCCTCGGATTTCTCTTCGGCCTCGGGGGGTTTGCCGGCATGTATCTTGGGGCGCGATCTCAAAAATATATACCGCAGAAGTTCATAAAAATAATGCTCGGCTCGCTTATCGTCTATGTCTCACTGACATATATCGTCCAATTTTTCTTCAGGTCATAAAAAATGCTCATTGGAATAATCGCTGATACACACGACAATATAATAACCCTGAAAAAGGCGGTTGATTACTTTAATGCCAAAGGAGTGCGTCATGTGATTCATGCCGGAGATTTCACCTCACCCTTCACGTTTCGGATTCTAAAAGAGCTGCATTCCGACTTCACGGGTATCTTCGGCAATAATGACGGAGACAGACTCCTCCTGCAAAAACATTCAGACGGAAAGATACTCAACCAGCCGCACCTTCTTGATCTGGATAACAGGAAAATTATTGTGATACACGAACATCACATTGTCGAGGCGCTTGCCGAGAGCGGCCATTATGATCTGGTGATCTACGGACATACGCATAAGCCTGAAATCAGGAAGGTCAAAGACGCCCTGGTCATTAATCCGGGCGAGGCCGGCGGCTGGCTTTACGGCAAACCCACTGTTGCCGTTGCAGACCTTTTGAAAATGACGGCAAAAATCGTCAACCTTTAGTCCCCATTTTTCACGAATTTTTGACAAATCGAACCGGAATAAGGCGGGATATAGTATTCGAGCGGATTTTTTTAGCTGATATTCCTACAGCATTCTTCTATGGGATCAAGAGGCAAAAGCCTCGGAGCGCAGCGAGAATGAGCGAGAGTGCTATATCCCGCCTTTCTCCGGCGATAGTTTATGAATACTGCAGGCTATATGCTATATTCCTCGCCCTTATACGGCACATGCGTCTTACAGGAAAATCTCTGATTAATCAAAGCCTGAAACTCAAGTGAAACCTTCTCTTCCCCGTGCACAATAAAAATCTCAGGACTGTTTTGAAAACATGATATCCAGTTGAGCAATTCACTCTGACCGGCATGTGCGGAAAATCCGCCAAGCGTATGTATCCCTGCCCTGACACGCATAGTATCTCCAAACACTTCAACAACCTTTTCCCCATCAACAATCTTTCTGCCGAGCGTTCCTTCGGCCTGATATCCGACAAAGACGATGCTGCTTTCTCCTCTCCCAAGGTTATGCCTGAGATGATGGCCTATCCTCCCACCCTCGCACATGCCTGAACTCGCTATGATAATGGCCTCTTTCCTGATTCTGTTGAGCGCCATGGAATCCTCCACGCTGTGGGCAAAATGGATCCTCATGGCATCCCTGCTGGTGACATTAAATATCTGTTTCGCCTCTTCATCAAAATATTCCGGATGCGCAACATAAACCTTTGTGATCTTTTCAGCAAGCGGGCTGTCAATATAGACATTAATCCTGAAGAGTCTGCCCTCTTTCACAAGCCTGTTGAGGATCAACAAAAGGTCTTGCGTCCTGCCAAGCGCAAAGGAGGGTATGATCACATTGCCTCCCCTTTTGAACGTCGCCTTGATCACATCAACGAGTTCGTTAATTGATTCATCCATGCCCTTGTGGTTTCTGTTTCTGAAAAGACTATCTTCTTTTCGCCGGAGGCTTCCTGATACCACAGTTCAAGCGTTGCGGAGCCGAGTATATGGCCGGCATCTACAAAACAGTAGCGAATGCCTTCGCAGAGTCTTTCGATCCTGTTATACTGCTTCCTTTTGATGAGGGGCAGAACCTTATCCACATCCCTGCTGGTGTAGAGAGGCTCTCTGGGCTGCTCCCCGGGCCGGAGGTTCTTTCTATTATGCCGTTCAGTATCGCTTTCCTGTATATGGGCGGAATCATGGAGGATCAATTCGGCAATATCCGCGGCAGCGGACGTAGTGATGATGTTACCCTTAAAACCCTCTTTCACCAGCCTGGGGACAAGACCTATATGATCAAGATGTGAATGAGTAAGGAACAGGCACTCTATCTCCGAAGGGTTGAAGTCAAAAGCCATCCTGTTTACTGCATCTGCGTCTGGGCCCTGGTACATACCGCAATCAACCATTATCTTAATCCCGCCTCTACTGAGATAAAAACAGGAGCCGGTCACTGTCCTGGCTCCACCAAGGAACTTTAGTTTCATCGCATTCCTCCGTTAATAAGTTTGTAAGACTTTACTGTATCAAAAAATAAGAAAAAATAGCGGACTGTCATACCAAAATAGAAATGTCCGCTTTTAAGAATGTTAGACCGCCTCTTTTTAGAAGGAGGCAGGATGGCAGGAAAGGACATTGTGAAGAACCCT
>PGYF01000004.1:11587-34660 GCA_002839535.1 Nitrospira bacterium HGW-Nitrospira-1 | reverse complement strand
AATTAGGAAGCAATTCATTAAAAGGGGCTGATTAGGTAAAATGAAAAGCGGACATTTCTAAATTGGTAAAAAGCGGACATTTCTAAATTGGCGTAACAAGAAAAAATAGCGGACTTGCAATAAAAAAACACACTAACTTATAATTGAAAATCAAAACTTTAGAGGTAATTGTGGAAGAAATAAACGAACTTATCGAGCAAAGGATTAAAAAAGTCAGTGATCTCAAAGAGATGGGAATAAAGCCCTATGGAGACCCCTTTGAGGCGTCCGATCATGCCTCAGAGCTGCAGAATAAATATGCCGAAATAACCAAGGAAGCCCTTGAGTCGGAACGCATCACCTGCTCTCTCGCCGGAAGGATTATGACCATGAGGGATTTCGGCAAGGCAGCCTTTGCGCATATACAGGACAGTTCGGGAAAAATTCAGATATACCTCAAAAGGGACGTGCTTGGCGAAAAGCACAACCTGCTGAAAAAACTCGATATCGGGGATATCATCGGCATAAAAGGCCGGCTCTTCAGGACAAGGACAAATGAACTGACTGTTGAGGTTGAAAACCTCAGCCTCCTTACAAAGTCTATCCGTCCACTGCCTGAAAAATGGCATGGGCTGAAGGACATCGAGACACGATACAGGCAGCGCTATATAGACCTTATCGTGAACCCGGAGGTCAGGGAAAACTTTGCAAAGAGAAGCATCATCATAAGAGCTGTAAGGGATTTTCTCGAGGCCAGGGGGTTTATAGAAGTGGAAACTCCCATGATGCACCAGATACCGGGCGGCGCAACCGCCAAGCCGTTCAAGACATACCACAATGCACTCGGCATTGATCTGTATCTCAGGATAGCGCCGGAACTGTACCTCAAAAGACTCCTTGTCGGCGGATACGAGAGGGTTTATGAACTGAACAGGAATTTCAGGAATGAAGGCATATCGACAAGGCACAACCCTGAATTTTCAATGCTCGAATTCTACATCGCTTACAGGGACTATAACTTCCTCATGTCCCTGACGGAAGAGCTTTTTTCTTATGCAGCCATGAAGGCCGTAGGTTCACTGAAGATACCCTATGGCGATACAGAGATTGATCTCACCCCTCCATGGCCAAGAATCCCGATGATCGAGGCGCTCGAAAAAAACGGCGTCCCCTCTGAAGTATTTACAGGCGTGGAAAAGGCAAAATCATGGGCACAGGCCAATAAAATCGATATTCCTAACGGTTCATCAATGGGCAAAATACTCGATGAGATCTTCAAGGAAAAGGTCGAACCCTTCCTGATACAGCCGACCTTTATCATTGATCATCCTGTTGAGCTATCTCCTCTGGCCAAAAGAAAAGCCGACAACCCTGCCTTAGTCGAGAGGTTTGAACTCTTTATCTCTGCCAGAGAGATTGCCAATGCCTTCTCTGAACTGAATGACCCCTTTGACCAGAGAGAGCGTTTTCTTGAACAGGTCAGGGCCAAAGAGGCCGGCGATGATGAAGCCCATGAAATGGATGAAGATTTCATAAGGGCTTTGGAAATAGGTATGCCCCCTGCTGCCGGCGAAGGAATAGGCATCGACAGGTTAGTCATGCTGCTGACAAATTCACACTCCATACGCGATGTTGTGCTCTTCCCTCAGTTGAAGCCGGAAAAATAACGGGATTTCATGAAACTCCCCTACGAAATTTTCATAGCCATGCGCTATCTGAAATCAAAGAAAAAATACCGCGCTGTCTCTGTGACCACCGCAATATCCATCGGCGGGGTCGCAATCGGCGTCATGGCGCTGCTTGTGGTTTTATCAGTAATGAGTGGATTCCATCAGGACCTGCAGAAGAAAATCCTCGGGGCCAATGCCCATATTATCATCAGGGATTATAAAGGGGCCATACAGGACTATGAAAAGGCGGCTGAAAAGCTCAAAGGTGAGAAGGACATAATTTCCTATGCGCCGTTTGTCCTCGGACAGGTAATGGTATCTTCCGGCAACAGGACACACGGTGTTTTTCTGCGTGGAATAAACCCGGATACTGAGTTAAAAACAACCGAAATCCTCTCCCATATCAAAGACGGCGACTTTAAAAGACTGTCGAAGGAAGGCGATATCCCAGGCGTTATATTAGGGAAAGAACTGGCGTCCAGCCTTGGGGTCTTCATCAACGATAAAATCAATATAGTCTCTCCGCTGGGCGAGATTGGCCCTATGGGAATACTTCCGAAGATCAAACAATTCAGGGTTATTGCGATATTCGAGATCGGCATGTTCGAATATGACTCAAGCCTTGCCTTAACAAATATCAAATCAGCGCAGGACTTCTTTGGCATGGGCAGCACAATCTCAGGTATTGAGGTCAGGGTGCAGGATATCTACAAGGCGCCTGAAATAAAAAAACGCCTGCAGGAAAAACTGGGCTTCCCCTACTATATTATGGACTGGATGCAGATGAACAAAAACCTTTTTTCGGCCCTGAAGCTCGAAAAGTTTGCGATGTTTGTTATCCTCGTCCTGATAATACTTGTCGCCTCATTCAATATCATCAGTAACCTCATTATGAATGTCATAGAAAAAAGCAGGGAGATCGCGATACTGAAGGCCATAGGGGCAACCAATAAGTCAATCATGGCTATTTTCATTATCCAGGGATTATTCATAGGCCTTATAGGGACGACGACCGGGGTACTGGGCGGATTCGGCCTAAGTTATATCCTCAATACCTGGCAGCTGATAAAACTTCCTGCTGACGTCTATTATTTGAGCCATCTCCCAGTCAGGATGAACCTGTTTGATTTTATCACCGTATCGCTGTCCGCAATCACAATCACCTTTCTTGCAACCATATACCCTGCCTGGCAGGCGGCAAAGCTGGATCCGGTAGAACCGCTGAGATATGAATAGGAGCATAATTTAGTATATGGCAAATCTGATAGAGGCGAGACAGGTCCATAAATCCTTTAAAACAGAGGCAGGGGAACTCAACATCCTGAAGGATATAAACCTTACAATAACTGAAGGCGAAATGCTCGGAATAGTCGGCGCCTCGGGGGCAGGCAAAAGCACACTGCTCCACATACTCGGCGCCCTGGATAAACCCAGTTCAGGAAAAGTCCTCTTTCAGGGAAGGGACGTTTTTTCTCTTGATGATAGTATGCTCGCAGAGTTCAGAAATTCCAGCATCGGCTTCGTGTTCCAGTTCCACCACCTGCTTCCTGAATTCAATTCTCTTGAGAATGTTATGCTTCCCGGCCTGATCAGTAACTGTCCATACGAGGAAACAGAAAAACGCGCAAAGCAGATACTTGACGAACTCGGCCTTTCCAAAAGGCTAAAGCACCGTCCAGGTGAATTATCCGGGGGAGAGCAGCAGCGTGTTGCTGTTGCGCGGGCGCTCCTTCAAAATCCGAAGATCGTGCTGGCTGACGAGCCGACCGGCAACCTGGACACTGCAACAGGGAACGCGCTTTTTGATCTCTTCATTGAACTGAACAGGAAAAACAGGACCACCTTCGTGATAGTCACCCACAACAAAACCCTCTCGGACAACTGTCATAGGGTGCTTGAAATGGCAGACGGCAGGTTTATATAACCCTTGCCTGATACGGAGTCGCATTCAAACGCTGCCTGCGTTGGCTTTGTCGTTGAACTGTGAAGCCTTTATTTGTCCCATCTTCTGAAAATATCGTGTTCAATTCCCATTAGGTCAAGAATCTTCCCTGCAGCGAAATCCACCATATCTTCAATAGTCTGCGGCCCGTGATAAAACCCCATAACAGGCGGCGCTATCCTCACTCCCAGCCTTGCCAGCTTCAACATGTTTTCAAGATGAATAGCGCTGAAAGGCGTCTCCCGCGGCGAGATCACCAGTTGTCTTCCCTCTTTTATCGTCACATCAGCAGCCCTTTGTATGAGGTTTTCCGTATATCCGTTTGCAATGCCGGAGAGGGTTTTCATTGAACAGGGGACAATAAACATCCCGTCTGTCTTGAAGGAGCCGCTGGAGGACGGGGCATAAAGGTTCATTTCATGATAATAATGAATGTTCTCCGAATGTAAAGACTTCCTGACCTTGCCCTGCACATCTTCTTCAGTAACACAGCGCCAGTCAAGCCCGGTTTCCTGACGGATAATCGAAAAGGCCTGTGAAGATATAAGAAGATGAACTTCCGCTATCTTAACGATCTCCTGCAAAACCCTTATACCGATAACAGAACCGGTAGCGCCGGCTATGGCAAAAACATATTTTTTCATACCATATAATCCATCATGGTAAAGATAAATACAGTCATGCTGATATATCCGTTCATATTAAAAAAAGCGATATTGAGTCTGCTGAGATCATCAACCTTAATCAGGGAATGTTCATAGAGAAAAAGCCCTGCTGTCAGAAACATTCCAGTCCAGTATAAACCGCCCAGTTTAAATATCACACCGCTTGCAACAAGCAGGAGAAAGCTTGTTATATGAAATATTTTGGAAAAATAAATTGATTTCCTGACGCCAAATCTTTTCGGTATCGAATAAAGGCCGTATTTTCTGTCAAAATCAATATCCTGTAATGCGTATAACACATCAAAGCCGGCCAACCAGAAAATTACGGCAGCGCCAAGCGGAATAATCTCAATATCAAAAGACCCCTTCACTGCCATCCATGCGCCAAGAGGCGCAGCAGATATTGCAAGACCAAGGACAAAATGAGACATCCAGGTGAATCGTTTCGTATAGGAATAAATAATAAGGACAGCAATCGCCACAGGAGACAGCTTCAGGCACAAGGGATTAAGCATATATGCCGCAAGCGCCAAAAAAATAAAAGAAACAATGACCAAAAGAACTGCTGCAAAAACACTGATTGCGCAGCGCGGGATTTCACGCCCGGATGTACGAGGGTTTGCGCTGTCGATTTGCCTGTCGATAATCCTGTTGAGGCCCATGGCGCCTGACCTTGCTCCCACCATCGCAATCGCTATCCATACAATCTGCATTAGGTCCGGAATTCCCGATGCAGCTATTACGGCAGAAGTAAAGGCAAACGGAAGGGCAAACACCGAATGGGGAAACTTAATCATCCTTAAATAAACCGATATTTTATTTATTATTGTGTTCATGTTCCTTTCCGGTCTTCCTGTTTTTTCGATCGAATGCATCCGATATGTTACTACACCTATCATGAAAGTTACATAATTCCGGAAAAGCTGACGGTATTATAAATGCATTCATCCCGTCGGATTAACTTATCAGCGTCCATTGAGCTATAGTAAATATTGAGCTATGCAGAAATTTATCCTGATCAAGGGCGCCCGGGAGCACAACCTTAAAAATATCGACGTCTCTATCCCAAGAGATGCAATCACGGTAATAACAGGGCCGTCCGGATCCGGCAAATCATCTCTTGCGATAGACACAATTTTTGCAGAGGGGCAAAGACGTTATGTCGAGAGCCTGTCCGCATATTCAAGACAATTTTTGGAGCAGATGCAGAAGCCTGATATTGATTATATTGAAGGCCTTTCTCCTTCCATTGCCATCAACCAGAAAACCGTCGGCAGAAGCCCCCGCTCAACACTGGGCACAATAACGGAAATTTATGATTATCTGCGAGTTCTTTACACACGCCTGGGGAAACCGTTTTGTTACAACTGCGGGTCTGAAATTTCGACTCAGGAATCGAAAAATATTCTCAATGCAATATTGTCCTTGCCTGAAAATACCAGAATTCAACTGCTTGCGCCAATAGTAAAAGACCGAAAAGGAAACTATCGCAAAGAGCTTCAGGAAATGCGCAGCGAGGGATTCGTCAGGGCCAGAATAGACAATAAAATGACTGATCTCACGCAGGATGTCATACTGGAGAAAAAAAAACGGCATACTATCGAAATAGTCATGGACAGACTCATCATAAAAAATGAGATTGAAAAACAGCTCACAGAGGCGCTTGAGACTTCATTCAAATACGCTGATACCCTTGTCGTCAACCTTGTTGATAAGAATAAAGATATTATCTTTTCGAAAACCGCTGCCTGCCTCAAATGCGGTATAAGTTACCCTGATATAAACCCGAGATTCTTTTCTTTTAACAGTTCAAACGGGGCCTGTCCTGCATGCAATGGCCTTGGGTTTGAGGGTATTGAGGAAGACTCGACAGAGATATTCCAACAGCAGCGCTGTAAAACATGCAACGGTTTCAGGCTCCGCAAAGAGGCCTTAAGCGTAATATTTCAAGGTATGCATATCGGAGAATTCTGCCGGACGTCGGTAAAAAACGCCGTCTCTTTTCTGGAAAATATCGTATTGACAGAGCGGGAAAATATAATCGCATCGAGAATACTGAAAGAAGTAAAAGACAGGCTCTCGTTTTTAACCCATGTCGGCCTCGGATATCTGACATTGGACAGGCCATCCCTGACACTCTCCGGAGGTGAATCTCAACGGGTGCGTCTTGCCGCACAGATGGGCTCGTCTTTAACCGGAGTTTTGTATGTCCTGGATGAACCCAGCATCGGTCTCCATCCAAAAGACTGCGGCAAGCTGCTGGAAAGTCTCTCCGACATAAGGAATGCCGGCAATACAATTATCGTTGTTGAACATGATGAAGAAACCATCAATTGGGCAGACCACATTATTGATATGGGACCGGGCGCAGGGATAAAAGGCGGATGGGTTACAGCAGAAGGGACTCCTGATGAGATAAAACATAATGTTAAATCCCTTACAGGCCAATATCTCAACAGATCCCTCTCTATCGCAACTCCCGCAAAAAGAAGAAAGCCCGGGGATTTTATTGACATACAGGGCGCATCCGAACATAACCTGAAAAATATTGATGTAAAAATACCTCTTAAACTGTTTACCTGTGTTACCGGTGTTTCCGGCTCAGGAAAAAGCACATTGGTTTTCGATATACTCTATGAAGCCGCCTATAAAAACCTCTCCCGCCTGCCGGCCAACAAGCTTCTCTTGCATGGAAAATACAGGGCCATAGAGGGGTTGAATCCCATTGACCGGGTTATCAGCGTTGATCAGGCGCCTATTGGCCGTACGCCAAGATCGAACCCTGCAACCTATACCGGTTTTTTCTCTTTAATCAGAGAGCTTTTTTCACTTCTTCAGGATTCAAAAATAAGGGGGTATTCACAATCCAGATTCAGCTTTAATCTCCCAGGTGGAAGATGTGAAGCATGTCATGGCAACGGATTAATTAAAGTAGAAATGCATTTTCTGCCCGATGTATACATACTATGCGACAGCTGCAAAGGGAGAAGATACAATAATGAAACGCTCGAAATCAAATTCAAGGGAAAAAATATCGCAGAAGTCCTTGATATGACGATAACTGAAGCATTGAAATTCTTTGAAAACATCCCCAGGATTCGAAGAAAACTGTTGGTGCTTGAAGACATCGGCCTGGGCTATCTCCAACTCGGTCAATCTGCGCTTACACTCTCAGGCGGTGAGTCTCAAAGGATCAGGCTCTCGCGGGAACTGGGTAAAAAATCTACAGGCAATACCCTCTATATTCTGGATGAGCCGACTACAGGCCTCCATTTTTCCGACATCCAAAGGCTTCTCGACATTATCAATATGCTCGTAGATCAGGGGAACACCGTAATAGTCATAGAACATAATCTGGATGTTATAAAGTCAGCAGACTACCTTATAGATTTAGGACCGGAAGGAGGGGAAAATGGAGGGCACCTGATCGCGCAGGGCGCCCCGGAAGACATTATCAATAACCCTGCATCCTCCACCGGAATGTTTCTTAAATCCAAACTCGGAAAAGCCATTTAATCTCCCGACAGAAAAATGATTGGGGCTCGACCAGATGAATGCCTGCGTTCTCTTCTCTTACTTTTAAAATTACGGACATTTATTTTAAACTTACTAACAAATACCTTAAGGAGTTTTAGTATTTTTATGGGGCATTACAAATTATTTCTGTCTCTTCTCCTGTTCTTATGCCTGCTCATAGGTTCCTGCTCACCTCATCAGCCCTCATCGTACAAGAAAAGCAAGGCCCTGCTGGATACTTTTGTTACTATCACCGTAACAGCAGATTCTCAAGACACGGCTGATATTGCCATAGAAAATTCCTTCGATGTTATCGAGAGATTTGGAAATCTGGTCAATTTTTTTTCTGATGAGAGCGAATTATCAGCTATCAACAGAAACGCGGGAATACGTGCGGTCAGGGTATCTCCAGAAACCCTGGATGTCATGGAAAAAGCGCTCTTTGTCTCTGAAAAATCAGGAGGGGCCTTCGACCCTACGATAGGACCTGAAATAAAACTATGGGATTTTTTAAATAAAACAAAACCTTCCGATGCCGAAATCAAAAAAAATCTTCCACTCGTTAATTACAAAAACATTATTATTGACAGGGGAAAATCCACGGTATTTCTCAAAAAGAAAAATATGCTTCTTGATCTGGGCGGTATCGCAAAAGGATATGCTGCTGATCTTGCGGTGCAAGCCCTTAAGCAAAAAGGGATAAGCGCCGGTCTTGTTGCAGTTGCCGGCGACATAAAGGCCTTTGGCTTAAAGCCTGACAAAAAACCGTGGGTCGTTGGCATTAAAAACCCCCGCCAAAAAAGCAATGACGATGAGCTAATCGCCAGAATCCAACTCAGCGGCAAGGCAATTTCAACTTCAGGGGATTATGAGCGATATTTTATTATGGACGGCCGGAGGTTTCATCACCTGCTGACGCCGCAAACAGGCTATCCTGCAAGCGCCTGCCGGAGTGTAAGCGTAATTTCTGATGAAGGCGCTATAGCCGACGGCTTTTCAACCGCTCTTTTCATACTTGGCCCTGAAAAAGGATTAGAGCTTGCGAAAAAAATGGGTATGGATGCTATGATAATCAACGACAAAGGAGCTATTCATACAACACCAGGGTTAGAGGGGAAACTTACCATTGAAAGAAACCATTAAAAATACTACCATGGCAGACAGGCTGCTGTTTTTGTTCCTGATCCTGGCGTCCATTGCAGGAATCTTTATTTCAAGAGATGCCCTGTCCCAGGGATCGGACGTCAGCATAGAAATAGACGGAAAACCGGCCTATACCCTTCCCTTATACACAGACAGGCTGCTCTCCATAGACGGCCCCTATGGCCCTATCCTCATAGAAATACAAGGGAAAAGAGTGCGCGTGAAAGAATCACATTGCCCTAATCAGCTCTGTGTCAGGGAAGGCTGGATATCCAAAGGAGTAATAGTATGCCTTCCGAATAAGCTTGTTATCATTGTAGGCAGCGGCAAAAAAGACCGGCAGCGCGGCATTGATGCAATTACAGGATAAACGCCGCATTGCTATTCTTTCAGCTTATGCCCTTGCCCTGCATGGTTTTGAAAGTCTTCTTCCCGCTCCGATACCCTGGCTCAAACTCGGCCTTGCAAATATTATAACGCTCGTTGCCCTTATCCTGTACGGATTCCGAACCGCTCTTGTGGTTACGTTGATAAGGGTTGTTCTTGCATCTATTTTCATCGGCGCTTTTTTAGGTCCTGCCTTTATCCTTAGCGCCGGGGGCGGCATAGCCAGCGTGGCTGCTATGGGTTTGACCATAAAATTATTCAAAAATCTCTTCGGCGCTGTCGGAATAAGCCTTATCGGCGCTCTCTTCCATAATATGGCGCAATTGTCCCTGGCTTATTTTTTGTTTATACACAGGCTCGAGGCTGTACTCATAATCAGCCCCTTCATTTTACTCATCGGCTCACTCACAGGGATCGTAAACGGCATTATCTCGGGCATCCTGATAAAAAACCTGTTGAAAAAAGATGCGGAAAAAATCCAAAATACAATTTAATAAATAACATGAAAATCATTTGTCCTGTATGTAAAAACATAACAACCTGGGAGGAGAATCCTTTCAGGCCTTTTTGTTCCGAACGCTGCAGGGTTATTGATCTTGGGGCATGGGCCTCAGGGGAATATAGTATTCCCGGGAAACCGATAGATGAAACAGAACAGGCAGGGCAGGAAGAAGAGGAAGACAATAAATAGTGTCTGTGTATAAACTATAACTTTTACTATCCGTCATTCCCCGACTTGATCGGGGAATCCGGTCTTTTCAATAGGTTCTGGATTGTCCGGTCAAGTCGGGGAATGACAAAAACGGAGGAGAATATGATAAAGATTGCAGTAGCAGGCGCAGCAGGGAAGATGGGCGGCAGAATAACAGCGCTCTCAAAAGAATATGAGGGCATACAGCTTGCGGGGGTGTTTGAAAGAAAGGGACATGCAGACATCGGTAAGGATATAGGCACGCTCACAGGGATTGGCGAGTTGGGAATTTCGCTTTCGTCAGGCATCGGAGAAATAATCGATAAGGTTGATTTGATCATAGATTTCACTTCCGTTGAAGCAACAAAGGAAAATCTGAAAATCGCATCCAACAAAGGCAAGGCCATGGTCATAGGAACAACAGGCTTTTCCAGGGAAGATTTGAAGGAGATTGAAGCCCTGGCAAAAACTATCCCGTGCGTATTGGCCTCGAATATGAGCCTTGGGGTCAACCTTCTGCTGAAAGTTCTTCAGGATATAGCCGGAGTCCTCGGAGATGACTATGATATTGAAATTGTGGAAGCTCACCACAGATTAAAAAAAGACGCGCCCAGCGGTACAGCCTTAAAAATGGCGCAGGTAATTGCAGATGCTTTAAACAGAAATCTTGAGGAAGTAGCTGTTTATGCCAGAAAAGGCATCATTGGCCAGAGGACCAAAAAAGAGATAGGCATTCAGACCGTGCGGGCCGGTGACATTGTAGGAGAACATACCGTAATATTCGGGGGACTCGGCGAGAGGATCGAAATAACTCACAGGGCTTCAAGCAGGGATACCTTTGCAAGGGGCGCTTTAAAAGCCGCCTTGTGGCTTGCCGGAAAACCTTCCGGGTTATACGATATGCAGAATGTGCTGGGGCTGAGATAGACACGGCTTGACTTTGACAAGACCCTGGACAATGCTGATTTTCACCTGTTGCCTCACGTAAAAAGCTTCAAAATAGTGTAAGTTATTATCGGTATCAATTATGGGGAACTTCATTTCACACCTCCCAAGGTTATATTGCACCTAACCTTTCGGTGTGTCCGCTAAACCATTGGAACTTCTCATGCAACGTCTGGTTAGCTCATCTTCAATCAGAGATTTAAAGCAAAACAGATAGCGTTTCGTATTTCAAATAGCTTCTCTTTAGATAATGTTGTAATCAACGATCCAATTTTATCCTTTGAAACTGTCTGTAAGTGGTCACAGTTAATAGCGCAATCATTATGCATGCCGTCCCGTTTCGACAAAAGCACTTCGCTCGGTATATCTCTGATTGTTGAAGTTATCGGTGCAACTGTAACCTCACCCAAATAATCCAATATAGAACTTCTTGTCAAAATAACTACTGGTCGCTTTTTGTCAGGGGTTTTAAACTTATACCATCTCACCTCACCCCGCTTCATTAATTTCCCCACTCCTGCTCTAATTCCCAAACGTTAAATTCCGTTTTGCCAACTGGATAACGCTCATATCCTTTTTTATGCTTTTTTTCAAGTACGTTGATATTCACCTGCTTGATAGCATCCTTCAATGCTTTACGTGTAAAAGCAGAGCGCGATGTTTTCAGTTTTTTAACAACAATATCAACGGCTGCTACCAAGTCATCATCTAAGGTCATTTGAATTGTTCTCATAATATCCTCCAAATAATGTGGTTATTTATAGCTATAATAACCCACATCGTTGCCGGAGTCAATTTTTTATGCCTTTATCGTTTATTAACGGCGAGTTGAGCGGCTCGACAGCCTGCCGTCGAATGCGTTCGAACGATTTGTTCATTCTGGCGCGCGAATCAGTGCGCGTCGGAACAAATCGGGCGAGAAAGCATAGCGCAACTCGCCGTTAGGCTAAGGGTCATTTGGGTCGGTGGGGTCAATTCTTGACAGGCTGTTGACATTGGACAAACTATAAAAGATTTTACTCAGTAATCCCCATTTCTGAGATCATGTAGACACTGAAAGTTTTCAGGTGCACTTCGCAGCCATTGCAACAAAAGCTCCTCTCTCAATTTCAAGGGAAACTTCCCGCAAGCGATTTGTTATGCGGTATTTCATCTACTTACGGAAAAAATAACATACAATATTGTAGCAAAACACCATATTTGTAGCATACCTCCTTCTCCGTTTCCTCATAAATCAAGCAGTTACCTCCTGGCACGATTCTGGCTTAATAATACAATGTAATACAATTTTCTCCGAAGGAGTCTAAATGAAAAAAATGAAAATTTGGATAATATGCCTGCTTTTTACAGCTTTTGCGCTGTTACTTCCGCTCAATGTCCATGCCCAGACAACCGGCAAAATAGACTCCGGGGACACGGCTTTCATACTTTTATCAGCCGCACTGGTAATGCTGATGACCCCGGGTCTTGCCATGTTTTACGGCGGCATGGTGAGGAAAAAGAACGTCCTCGGGACCCTCATGCACAGCTTTGCAGCCATAGCAGTTGTAAGCATCCAGTGGATGCTGATAGGGTACAGTCTTTCTTTCGGGCCTGACATAAACGGAATAATCGGCAACGTGTCATGGATTGGATTAAAAGGAGTTGGGATTGAACCTAATCCTGATTATGCGGCCACAATACCACATATTGCATTTATGATATACCAGGCAATGTTTGCAGTCATTACCCCTGCCCTCATAGCAGGGGCGTTTGCTGAAAGAATGAAGTTTTCAGCATTCCTGATATTTACACTCCTCTGGACAACAATTGTCTATGACCCGGTAGCACACTGGGTATGGGGAAATGGCGGATGGCTGAAAAACCTCGGGACGCTGGATTTCGCAGGTGGGATTGTTGTGCACCTGACATCCGGTATATCAGCGCTTGCTGCTGCATTGGTAATCGGAAAAAGAAAAGGTTATCTCCGCGAAGCAATGCCGCCGCATAACCTTCCGATGACAGTCCTTGGCGCAGGGCTTCTCTGGTTCGGATGGTTCGGGTTTAATGCAGGAAGCGCCCTCTCTTCCGGGGGATTGAGCGCCATGGCATTTGTTGCCACTCATACTGCGGCTGTGTCCGCAACATTGATATGGGTGATTATCGAATGGCTTCACAGGGGAAAACCTACAATGTTCGGCGCTGCTACAGGCTCCATCGCAGGTCTTGCGACCATAACACCCGCCTCAGGTTTTGTAGGCCCGATGCCTGCGCTTGTTATTGGTCTGGCTGCCGGAGCTGTGTGCTATATTTCCCTGAACCTGAAAGGGAAACTCAGATATGATGACTCACTGGACGCCTTTGGCGTCCACGGTGTCGGCGGTATACTGGGCACGCTCGGCGTCGGCCTTTTTGCAGAAAAAATTATAAATCCAGCAGGGGCTGACGGCCTGTTCTCAGGTAATCCGCATCAGCTTGTCATACAGGTATTGTCTATAGCCGTTGTTGCGGCCTATTCTTTTGCCGTATCTGTCATTGTGCTGAAATTAATTGACTGGACAACAGGTCTCAGGATTTCAGAAGAAGAAGAGGCGCTTGGCCTCGATCTAAGTCAGCATGAAGAAAGCGGATATAATTTATAAAACATATTGTCAGCACAATAATGCGTAACAATTTCTGAAAAAATCAGATAAGGCAACAGCCTGTGTTCTCTTTGAATTTCCTGTAAATATTTCGGGGACTTTTAAAAAAATAGCGTTAGTGTTACATTATTTTACTTGAGAATTTATATGGGAAGGAGCGCCTGTGCAGAGAATACCGCTTACCCCTGAAGGATTTAGAAGACTTCAGGAAGAACTTGAAAGGCTTATGAAGGTTGACAGACCAAAGAATATACAGGCTATATCAGAAGCCCGCGCTCACGGGGACCTGTCTGAAAATGCCGAGTATCATGCCGCAAAGGAACAGCAGTCGTTTATTGCAGGCAGAATACAGGAGCTTAAATCCAAAATAGCAATGGCTCAGGTTATTAATCCGTCCAGGATTAAACAGTCCAGCGCCGGCTTTGGCGCAAAGGTCAGGGTGCTTGATATAGGGGCGGATGAGGAATACATCTTTATTCTTGTCGGCCCTGAAGAAGCTGATGTAAAACAGGGAAAGATATCGCTCAGTTCACCTGTGGGGAAGGCGCTTATAGGAAAAGAGGCGGGCGATACCGTCGTAATAAAGGCGCCTGCAAGAACAATTGAATATGAGATATTAGAGATAAACTTTGAGTAGATACTTTACATCCACCGTCAAAGAGAATATCGCATTAAATGCAAACCATAACCTTCTCACTTTAAGCCTGTCTGAGGGGGCCATGGAGCCTTTCCCAGGACAGTTCTATATGGTCAAGGCAGGAAGGGGAAACGATCCTCTTCTGAGGAGGGCATTCAGCCTTTTCAGGAGAACTTCAGAGGGTTTTCAGGTGATGTACAGGATAAAGGGAAGGGGGACATCTCTTTTGAGGGAAATGAAAACTGAAGATACGTTGGAGGTTCTTGGTCCCCTCGGAAACGGCTATCCGTTTCCTTCGGATGAGCAGACGCCTTTGGTTGTTGCCGGTGGAATCGGGATCGCCTCTGTATTCCCTTTTCTCCATGCACATCAGGGAAGGGCATTTGTTTTCTATGGCGCAAGATCAGGGGATGAGATTTTCATGCTGGATGAACTGAGGGGTATGGGCAGGGAAATATATATTTCCACTGATGACGGCTCACTGGGAACAAAAGGCAGCATTGTTGATGTTCTGAATAATTATCTGGATAGCAGCAGGACGGATATCAGCAGATTTATATTGTACGCCTGCGGGCCGCACCCTATGCTCAAAGCTGTTTCAAAGGTTGCTGCATCAAGAGGCATAACAGCATATATTTCAATGGAAGCGAATATGGCCTGCGGCCTTGGGGCTTGCCTCGGATGTGTGGTTAAAACGAAAACCGGCTATAAGAGGGTCTGTAAGGAAGGTCCGGTGTTCAAATCAGAAGAAATTGTATGGTGATTAGATGAACCTTGAGGTTTGTATTGGAAAGCTGAGGCTTAAGAACCCTGTCATGACGGCGTCAGGCGCCTTTGGTTATGGTGAGGAATATGCAGAATTTATAGACCTGAACAGGCTTGGGGCTGTTGTGGTAAAGGGACTTTCCCTGACGCCAAAGGAAGGCAATCCTGCACCTCGTATTGTGGAAACACCTTCAGGGATGCTTAATGCAATCGGCCTTCAAAATATCGGCATCGAGAGATTTATCAAAGAGAAGATACCGTTCCTGAAGCAATTCAACACATCAGTCATAGTCAATTTTTTTGGTGATTCAATAGAAGAGTATGCTATGGCGGCTGAAAGGCTGAGTTGTGTGGACGGGATTGACGGCCTTGAGATGAATATATCCTGTCCGAATAAACAGGCGGGCTGGGGCATTTTCGGCACCGACCCAAAGGTCACGCATGAGGTTGTCAGCGCTGTAAGGAAGAAAACCAATCTTACGCTTATTGTCAAGCTTTCGCCGAATGTGACTGATATAGCCCTTATGGCAAAAGTGGCTGAGGATGCAGGAGCGGACGCTGTCTCTTTAATAAATACCATAACAGGCATGGCTATTGATATACAGACCAGAAAACCCAGACTGGCCAATATCAAAGGGGGTCTGTCCGGTCCTGCCATCAGGCCGATAGCCGTGCGAATGGTTTATGAGGTAAAACAGGCGGTGAAGATACCGGTAATAGGTCTGGGCGGCATTATGAATGCAGATGATGCAATAGAATTCATAATCGCCGGAGCTGCGGCTGTTGCGGTCGGCACCGCAAACTTTGTTAACCCGATGGCTACGATAGAAATTCTGGATGGCATAGCAGAATATATGAAAACACACCGGATAGAGGATATCGGTTCTTTAACCGGAACTGTAGCGCCCTGTTCTTAGTCTTGATGGCCGGTTGAAATATCTCTTCAAAACTTAATAATACTATCCCGATGACGCCTTGACTTAAAACAAGGTTTACAGTTTTAATAATAGAATGAAATCAAGGATATTTTTTATCATACTGGTGTTGTTTTTTGTCTTTGCCTGCTCGGTTCATGCGCCGGTGAAAACTGCTCAAGAGGAGTTCAATGCAGAGGGCTCTTTCGAGAAGGCCAACAAGCTCATAGATGACAAGGAGTATGAAAAGGCAAGGGCGTTGCTGCTTGAGGTCAAGAACAGGGACCTGACAAAAAAATATGCCCCCCTTGCGCAGCTCAGGATAGCCGATGCGTATGTGAAGGAAGGGGAGCCGGAACTCGCCGTTGCAGAATACAGGAGATTCCTCGAAATATACCCTAACCACAGACACGCAGCGTATGCTCAGTATCAGATAGCGATGATATATTTCAACCAGATAGAAAGCCCTGAGAACGGATACGGCGGCGCTCATAAGGCGCTTGAGGAATTTGAGAAATTAAAGAAGGATTTTCCCCGGAATCCCTATAAAGACCTGATCGAACTCAGAATAGAAAAGTGCAGAAACACAATGGCTGACCATGAATTTCTGGTAGGCGAGTTCTATCTGCAGAACGGCTCTTACAAGGCTGCTATCAGCCGGTTTGAAACTCTCCTGCGGAAGTTTCCCGATTACAAGAAAGAGGAACCCCTGCTGCTGAATCTTGGCATTGCCTATAAAAAGGCCGGTGATCCTGAAAAGGCTGAATTGTATCTGAACCGTTTAATCGAAAAGTACCCAAACAGCCGGCTTGCCGCTGATGCAAAAAAAGAGCTTTCTTCGCTGAAGAAGGCTGCAAAGAAATAAATTGTCTCTTTCTCTTTGGTATGAATTATTATCCTGCATTTCTTAATCTCCAGGGGAAAAAAGTGGTTGTTGTGGGCGGAGGCAAGGTTGCCGAGCGCAAGGCGCTGACGCTGCGAAAGGCCGGCGCAGATGTCACTGTCATCAGTCCGCTGCTGACCGGAAGGCTCCGGAAGGAAAAAGAGGCAAAACGCATACGTCATATATCACGCGCCTACAGACCTGGCGATCTGAAAGACAGTTTTTTGGTGATCGCTGCTACGGATTCGCCGGAAGTGAACACAAAGGTTGCAGAAGATGCTCCAGGTCTCCTGAATGTAGTCGATATGCCTTCGGAGTGTAATTTCATTGCGCCCTCTATTGTGAAGCGCGGGCCGCTGGTTTTTGCAATATCAACAGGCGGTACAAGCCCCGCCTTTGCGAAGGCTGTCAGGAAAGAGATCGAGAAATTATACGGGACAGTCTTTTCCGATTACCTTGGGTTTGTCAAAGCGCTCAGATCCCGCGCGATCGAGGAGATCGCCAATAAAGCAGCAAGAAAAAAGTTCCTCAAGAGCCTGGCTTCCGGAGATATGCCGGATACGCTGCGGAGGAATGGGCTGGATGCAGTTACACAGTCTGTGCTGGCCAGGTTCAGAAAATTAACCGGGGAAAAGCTGTAAAACTTTTTTCTGCGTTTTTGTGGAAAGAACTATCCCTTCCACAATCCACCATCAAAATAAGTGCACCCCCGGCGCCGGGTGATTTTTAAGCGATCAGAGGGCTCTTTTTTTGACCTTACGAAAAACTGGTCTCCAATCTTCTTCAGAAACTTCGGATACTGCCCTGCGGAACTCCTGTGTTACATCGCAGCCGATAGCAAACTCTATCTTGCCAAAGCGTTTGTTATCCTCTTTGTCGCAGTATCCAAACAGGTCATGCTGATAACCAGCGGTATCTGATAGGTGTTGAGCGGTTGATAGGCCTTGTTCCCCTTGTAACTATATAAGGCTTGGTTCTTCCATGTTGCAGACAAGGTCGCATCCATATCCAGGGTGGCTGTTTCTTCCCCGCTGCTTTCAAAGCCGATCAGTTCTTTGTTGATTATGCCAAGGGCCTTGAGATGGACGTTCGCTTCAGGAATAAACGCTTTCCCCTCCTGACGATGCTTTTCCTGCCCCCCTGCAAAAAGGTCTTGCTTTAAATTATATTTTTTAGTATATTAGCACTCAACGCATGTGAGTGCTAATAAACCAAAACTCAATAATAAAGAAAGGAGAACCAGTTATGAAATTCAAACCACTGAAAGACAGAGTATTCGTAAAATACTCCGATGAGGCGGAAAAAACAGCCGGCGGCATCTACATCCCGGAGTCTGCCAAAGAAAAACCTCAAAAAGGAGTTATTGAGGCTGTCGGGTCGGAAGTGAAGGAGATTAAAGTCGGCGACGTCATTCTTTTCGACAAATACTCCGGATCCAAGATAAACATTGACAACAATGAATACCTGATTATCAAAGAAGAAGACATTCTCGGCATTATCCAGAACTAAACCAAATCAAACTTATCCAACATTTTTCAAGGAGGAATAAACAATGGCAAAACAGCTTCTTTTTGATGAAGCAGCGAGAAGCTCAATACTGAAGGGTATTACGCTGCTTACAAACGCGGTCTCGGCAACCCTCGGACCGAAAGGCAAAAACGTTATCATAGACAAAAAATACGGCGCGCCAACCATAACAAAAGACGGCGTCACAGTAGCAAAGGAAATTGAACTGAAAGACCCTTTTGAAAATATGGGCGCACAACTCGTCAGAGAAGTAGCAAGCAAGACCTCTGATGTTGCCGGCGACGGCACGACAACAGCCACAGTTTTGGCTCATGCGATATACAGCGGCGGAATCAAGCACGTTGTTGCCGGCTCCAATCCAATGGATATCAAGCGAGGCATTGAAAAAGGCGTTGATAAGATCGTTGAGGAACTCAAAAAAATCAGCAGGACAGTTCAGGACAAAAAGGAGATCGCACAGGTAGGAACGATCTCTGCAAACAACGACCCGTCAATCGGAGAACTGATCGCAGAGGCGATGGACAAAGTCGGCAAGGACGGCGTAATAACCGTTGAAGAGGCAAAGAGCATGGCAACCTCTCTTGATGTTGTAGAGGGAATGCAGTTTGACAGGGGCTACTCCTCCCCATACTTTGTAACAGACCCTGAGAGGATGGAGTGCGTCCTCGAAGACGTTTTTATCCTCCTGCATGAGAAGAAGATATCCTCGATGAAAGACCTGCTTCCCATCCTGGAACAGACTGCAAAGATGGGCAAACCCTTAATGATCATCTCTGAAGACGTCGAGGGAGAGGCGCTTGCCACACTGGTCGTCAATAAGTTAAGAGGCACCATACAGGTATGCGCTGTCAAGGCCCCGGGATTTGGCGACAGGCGCAAGGCAATGCTCGAAGATATCGCTACACTTACCGGCGGCACGGTAATTTCCGAAGACCTCGGAATCAAGCTTGAGAGCGTCAAAGTGGCCGACCTTGGAAAGGCCAAGAAGGTTACTATCGACAAAGAGAACACAACTATCGTTGAAGGCGCAGGGGATCACGCAAAAATTCAGGGCAGGGTAAAACAGATTAAGGCCCAGATCGATGAGACTACCTCTGATTATGACAAGGAAAAACTTCAGGAGCGGCTCGCAAAGATCGTCGGCGGAGTTGCGGTGATCAATGTCGGAGCTTATACAGAGACCGAGATGAAGGAGAAAAAGGCAAGGGTGGAGGATGCGCTCCATGCCACAAGGGCTGCCGTTGAGGAAGGTGTTGTCCCTGGCGGAGGCGTTGCATTGTTACGTTGCATCAGCGCCTTAAAAGGACTGAAGCTCGATAACCACGACCAGAACGTCGGCGTTGATATCCTGAAAAGGGCGCTCGAGGAGCCGATTCGTCAGATCATCTATAACACCGGCCTCGAACCATCGGTAATCGTCGAGAAGGTCAAATCCTCCAAGGAAGCAAACTACGGGTTTGATGCAACAAGAGAAGAGTATGTCGACATGCTGAAGGCAGGGATTATCGATCCGACAAAGGTGACCAGATACGCCCTTCAGAACGCTTCGTCAGTAGCATCACTGATGCTCACCACATCCGTGATGATAACCGATCTTCCTGAGGAAAAGCCTGAGATGCCGGGTATGCCTCCGGGCGGCGGAATGGGCGGAATGTACTAAGTTTTCATATCTTTAATTCTCTGGAAAGCGGGGCCATGCCCCGCTTTCTATTTGGGCCTTCTTCCTTTACATTTCAATGGCTTATTTGTCATCCTAACAGTATATGAAAAAAAACCTTTCCATCATATTGACGAGCGTCTTTTTAATGGTCTTCTCGTATATTGCATTTGAGTTGTTCGTGCCTGTACAACCAGGGGGCAGGAATATCGAGATAGAAATACCCCGGGGGGCGACCTTCAGGCAGGCGATAGAAATCCTTTATGACCAGAAACTGATACGTGACAAAAACATCTTTCTGCTTGCCGGAAGGCTGACAGGGGCAGACAGAAAGATCATGGCCGGCTTTTACTCGATATGGAGCAATATGGGCCCTATTGACATATTTAAAATAATACGCCGGGGACAAATAATCGAATATGAGATAAAAATTCTTGAGGGTGACTCACTCCTGGAGATATCCGAACACTTTGAAAAAACCGGGATCATGCAGAAAGAAGACTTTATGAAGCTTGCGAAAGACCCTGGTTTCCTGAACTCCTGCGAAATAGAAGCAAAAAGCATTGAAGGCTATATATTCCCGGATACCTATAAAATCCCCAAAGGCGTTCCGCCTGAAGATGCTGTCAGGAGCATGATCGACAAGATGCGGGAAAAATTTTCTTCTGAAATGCTCGCCCGGATGGAAGACATCGGCATGACGGAAAACGAGGCGCTGACCCTGGCCTCGATTATCGAAAAAGAGGCGGTAGTAGATTCAGAGCGTCCCCTGATCTCTGCTGTTTATCACAACCGTCTGAAAAAAAAGATGCTGCTGCAGGCAGACCCTACGGCAATTTACGGCATAAAAAGTTCAAAGGAAAAGATAACAAAAAGTGATCTGCTGCGCAAGACCCCTTACAACACCTATCAGATAAAAGGACTGCCGCCTGGGCCGATCGCATCGCCAGGTTTGAAGTCAATCATGGCGGCGCTCTATCCGGATGATGCGCCGTATATATATTTTGTTTCACAGGACGACCGTACCCACCAGTTTTCCACTACAGCCAAAGAGCATATGCAGGCTGTAAAACTCTACAGGCAGCGCCAACAGGAGATAAAATATAACGCAAAAGATGAAAATGGCGGCTCGTAAAAGAACAAGGAAGATATTTGTCGGCAATGTGCCTGTTGGCGGAGGCAGCCCGATCTCTGTCCAGTCCATGACCAAGACAGATACTTCAGATGTGAAAACCACGGTCAGGCAGATAAAGTCCCTTGAAAAAGCAGGCTGTGAGATTATAAGGATAGCAGTCCCGGACCTCGATGCCGCAAAGGCCCTCGGCAGTATAAGAAAATCTGTAACCATACCGGTTATTGCAGATATACACTTTGACTGGAGGCTCGCACTTGAGGCAATAAACCAGGGGGTGGATAGCCTGCGAATCAACCCCGGCAATATCGGTGCCCGATGGAAGGTGGCAGAGGTTGTTTCAGCAGCGTCTGACAGGCATGTGCCGATACGGATCGGCGTAAACGCAGGGTCTCTTTCAAAAAAGCTCCTCGCAAAATACGGGCATCCAACTCCCGAGGCGCTTGTGGAAAGCGCAGAAGAGCATATCAATATCCTTGAGCAACTGAACTTCAGGGAGATAAAGGTCTCGCTCAAGGCATCGAATGTCCCGACGACAGTTGACGCCTACAGGTTTTTCTCACGCAGATTCAGATACCCGCTGCACATAGGCGTCTCAGAGGCAGGGCCATCATTCACCGGCATTGTTAAAAGCTCGGTCGGCCTCGGCATACTCCTGGCTGAGGGCATAGGAGACACCGTGAGGGTTTCCCTGTCAGCCGATCCCCGCGAAGAAATCAGGGTCGCATATGAAATCCTCAAATCGCTGGGGCTCAGGGAAAAGGGAGCAAATATCATTTCCTGCCCGACCTGCGGGAGATGTCAGATCAATCTCAGGGGCCTTGCCTCAAAAGTAGAGGCCCGCCTGAAAAATATCGACAAACCTATAACCGTTGCAGTCATGGGCTGTGTGGTAAACGGCCCTGGCGAGGCACTGGAAGCAGACATCGGCATCGCAGGAGGAAAAGGTATCGGCCTGCTCTTCAGAAAAGGGCGGATCATCAAGAGGGTAGAAGAAAAGGATCTGCTGAACGAATTAATGGAAGAGATCAATAAGTGTAACTGCTCAACTGGATAGACTGAATGTGAAAGGTTTTCAGGTTATCACTGAAAACTTCGGGCTGGTTAGTATCCTATTATTTCATTTAAGCCAAAAAATGCAGTTATGAATTCCAGCATTTATCAAAGGAATCAGACTCCACTCCTGAAACCCCTCATGAGAAGGCGAAGTATTATCCATAAGCGGATGCATAGCCATGCCAAGCGCTTCGTATGCCTTATCTGTATTCCCCGCTGCCATCGATGTTTTATATTCGCCTACTTTCCCCATGATATAGTTAACCGTCTGTCCTGCCGCCGCCTCAGCACTCTGTCCCGACATCCGCATTGCATGCATATAATTATGTGTTGCATTCTGATATTTCATCGAATCGGCCTTGATGCTCCCACGCTGCATAGCTGAAATTGCAGAAGGCGAGAGTTTATATTTCCCTTCGCCAAATGCTCTCGATATGATTGTATTATGGACTTGCTCCGGCCATTTCCCATCCGGATCAACATACCGATACGGATTATTCAAAGCATAGGAATATCTGTTTATCTTCTGTGGGTTCAGCAGCATCTTTCCGTTTGTCTTGCTTGTTACAGGATTTCCCGTCCCCACAGGATCAACACTCGTAAACCTTCCAATCTTGTCCTTCAGATACCTCGCGCCAAAATAATTGAGCCCGGTTTCAACATCTTTTTCTTTGCCGACAAATCGTTTGTTGTTCTCAAAAGTTCCCGTAACCGCCTTCTCCTCTCCAAACGGTTTGTAATCCGCCTTCCAGACAATCTTGCCTGTGGCATCACTCAAATTCAAAACTCGTTAGGTATCAACGTCCCCAATTAGGTATCATTAATCCCGTCCTCAATTAACCCTCACGCTATCCGCTCACAGCCCTGAGAGCGTCCTACGGCCGGGAGATTCACCGTGTTTCCGAAGCCTTTAGTTGTATTTTGCCATAAAAGGGACGGAGGT
>PGYF01000004.1:3433-11572 GCA_002839535.1 Nitrospira bacterium HGW-Nitrospira-1 | reverse complement strand
ATGTATGGCAACTTATGTAATATTAAGCACATTGACGGATGAAGGAAGAAAGACTATCAAGGAGAACCCTAAACGTATCCTTGAAGTTAACAAAGAACTTGAAAAAATGGGAGTTAAAGTAAAAGAGCAGTACGCTGTGTTGGGCCCATATGATTTTGTTAATATTGTTGAAGCAAAAGACAATGAGACTGTCATGAAGATGTCGCTCGAAATGGGGGCCAGAGGCTCAGTTCAACTTCTAACCCTGGCTGCTATTCCTGTTTCTCAAATGGTAAAAAAGATGGTGTAAAATAGTAACCTCAAATACAATACCCCCACAGTCTCTGCTGTGGGGGTTCGCTTTTTCTATTTTTCTATCTCTGTTTCCGGGTAAATTGTTTTATTCATCAAATTTATGTTATTAAATATATCAACAAAAAAATAGAAAAAAGTGAGGACTTATGGCAGGCAAAGTATATTTCATAGATGTTACAAACAGGGACGGGGTACAGACCTCCCGCATCCTTCTTCCCAAGCTTTCCAAAACCATGCTTAATCTTTACCTTGATGAGATGGGAGTATTCCAGAGTGAAATAGGGTTCCCGACACTGAAACATGAAGTCAACTATATTAACGCCAACCTCGAACTCGCGCGTGCAGGCGCCATAAAAAGAATCCACCTGGAAGGCTGGTGCAGGGCGGTAAAAGACGACGTAGAACTTGCTTTTAAGAACTGCCCTGACATAAAACATCTTAACATCTCGATGTCAACATCGGAAATCATGATACAAGGCAAGTTCCAGGGGAGAAAGACCTGGAAAGATATCGTTAAATCAATGGTGGAAGCAGTGCATACTGCAAAAGAACTCGGGGCCGAAACAGTCGGGATAAACGCTGAAGACGCCTCAAGGACTGAACTGGAAAGACTGATTGACTTTGTGCTTGCCGGAAAAGAGGCCGGCGCAGACAGGTTCAGGTACTGCGATACGCTTGGAGCGGATGACCCGATAACGATCTATGACAGAATAAAGGCCTTGGCCCTTGCAACAAAGTTCCCGCTTGAGATGCATTGCCACAATGATCTGGGGATGGCAGAGGCAGTCTCTTGCGCAGGCGCCCAGGGCACGATTGAGGCCGGAGTTGACTGTTACATAAATACAACTTTAAACGGATATGGAGAGCGTTGCGGAAACTGTGATCTTGTCTCAACCATTCTTGCGCTCAAGTTTTCAAACGGGTTAAGCCAAAAGGTGCATTTTGATGAGAATATTGAATTGAAAAAGGCATGGAGAATCGCACGGTATGCCTCATATGCCTTTGGTCTGCCCATACCGATCAATCAGCCCGGCGTCGGGTCAAATGCCTTTGCCCATGAATCAGGCATTCATGCCGACGGCGCGCTCAAAGACAGAAGAAACTACGAACTGTACGACCCTGAAGATGTAGGCAGAGGCGAGCCCGAACTGCTCCAGACGGGGAGAATCATCACTACCGGTGAATACGGCGGTATCAAAGGTTTCAGGCATGTCTATGACAACCTGGGGATACATTTCAAAGACGATAATGAGGCAAGAAAGATATTGGAACTCGCCCAGTACGCAAATCTGCACACCCAGAAACCACTCACAGACGACGAACTGCGCTTGATTGCAACCTATCCTGATATTGTTCAGAAGATACTGACTGTTACTGCTTAACCCCTGAGTTCTCCGGCGGTTTTCTTCAGGATATATGCAACCAGATCTCCGTGTACAGACTCAACTTCGCTATCGGTCAGAGTCCTGTCTTTACTCCGGTAAACAATCCTGAAGCCGAGGCTCTTTTTGTCCATGGGGATATTCTTCCCCTTGTAGTAGTCGAAGAGTTCAATGCTTTCGATCACAGGAGAATTATATCCCCTCAGCAAACCGAGTATCTCGCCGGAGGTTATGAGGTCGTCAACGACTAATGCAATATCACGCTCTATTGACGGATATTTTGGAATCTGCGCATAGACAGGCCTGTCTTCTATCAGGGAAAGCAGAATATCAACAGACAGCTCAAAGATAACGATCTCCGGTTTCTTTATCTTCAGGTTTAAGCGTTCGATAATATGGGGGCTGATTTCTCCGATGAATCCTATCTTCTGTTCTTTGCAGATAATATCCGCTGATTTCCCCTTATGGAGAAAAACTTCATCAGAAGGGATGAGGGTATATTCGCCGGCTTTCATCTCCTCGAAAAGCGCCTGGAGCGCCCCTTTTACAATAAAGAATGACGGGACTTGTTCTTGCCACACAGCAGGGGAATTTTCCCGGAAAAATATTCCGGCCAGTCTCAACTCTTCGCCTGGAAGCCGGCTGCCTTCATCAATGAAAACCCTTGAAAGTTCATAGAAGGCGATTTTCCTTGCCCCGCGTGCAAGGTTATAGAGAAAATTGTTGATGAGAGACGGCGCCAGGGTAGTCCTCATAAGGGAATCTTCCTGTCTCAGGGGATTCCTCAGGGTGACGAAACGCCTCCTCCTGTCATCTTTTGGGATAGAGAGCAGATCCAGGTCATCACTGTTCATAAAGCTGTAATTTATTACCTCGGTAAATCCCGACTTTCTGACCGCTTCCTTGATATAATCGAGATTTCTCTCTTTTTTGTTCAGGATGCCGTCCGGCAGCGGTGTCTTCGGCGCCGTAGCCGTGATCTTTTCGTAGCCGTAACACCGGGCTATTTCTTCAATGACGTCAACAGGCTCTTTTATGTCCCCCCTGAACGCAGGAGGAAAGGCAGTGAATGAATCTCCCCTGTCCCGGGTGGTAATCTCTATCATTTCGAGGATCCCGAGCATCTCTTGTTTTTCGAGATTTGTGCCAAGCAGGGAGTTCACTTTGCGATACGGCACTTCAACCGCGACAGGGACATACTTTCCGGGATAAACATCTGCAATTTCATGAATCACCCCGCCGGCTATCTCCTGCATAAGAATTGACGCCCTGTTTAAAGCGGTTTCAAGAAACTCTCTGTCTGTCCCGCGCTCAAAACGGTAGGAAGATTCGCTCTTCAAGCCCAGATTTTTGGATGATCGCCTGATGGAAGCCGGATCGAAATATGCGCTCTCAAGGAAAATATTTATTGTATCAGCGTCAACTGATGAACCTTCGCCTCCCATAATGCCGGCTATTGCAACAGGTCCCCTGCCATCCCATATCAGGAGTGTTTCTTCAGGGAGTTTTCTCTCAACACTGTCAAGCGTTGAGATTGATTTGTTCTTTCCAGCTTTCGCAACCCTGATTATTCTGTCCGAGATTTTATCTGCGTCAAAGGCATGAAGTGGATGTCCAAGTTCGAGGAGGACATAGTTTGTTATGTCTACGACATTGTTTATAGCCCTGACGCCGCATTTTTCGAGCCTTTTTTTCATCCAGTCAGGAGACTCTGAAACAGTGACCCCCTTTATCACCCTGCCGGTATAGCGGCTGCACAGATCAGAGGCGTCTATCTCTACCCGAATGTCTCCCTTCTTACAAGCGCCCTCGATGCGGGCCTGTGGTTTTTTCAGAGGCAGGCCAAAAGCAGCGGCAACCTCCCTGGCCAGACCGAGGATGTTGAGACAATCCGGTCTGTTCGGCGTAACATTGACTTCCATCACTACATCGCCGTCAATGCTCTCCATGCCCTCTATCTCGAGGCCTGCCCTTGTCAAGCGATGAGCAGTATCTTCAGGAGACGCGGCTATATCAACAAAATCCTTTATCCATTCAAACGAAATTCGCATTGTCAGTCACCTAAACTTCTCAGAATTGTTTTAAAAACCTCAGATCATTTTCGTAGAAAAGCCGTATATCGTCTATAGAATATCTCAGCATGGTCATTCTTTCGACGCCCATACCAAAGGCAAATCCCGTATATTCATCAGGCCGGTACCCCGACATTTCAAAGACCCTGGGGTTTACCATGCCGCATCCCATCACCTCAAGCCATCCCGTGGTCTTGCAGACCCTGCAGCCTTTGCCCAAACAAAAGATGCATCCGATGTCCACCTCTGCGCTCGGTTCGGTAAAGGGGAAATAGCTCGGTCTGAACCTCACCGGCGTATCTTTGCCGAAGAAGCTGTGGATAAACAGTTCAAGAAGCCCCTTGAGATGACTAAAGGAAATATCAGTATCCACCATAAGACCCTCTACCTGATGAAACATCGCGGTATGAGACACATCGGAATCGCACCGGTAAACCTTTCCCGGGGCAATGATTTTCAACGGCGGCTTTTTTCTCTCCATCACCCTTACCTGTACCGGTGAAGTATGGGTTCTTAGCACTACATCATCGGAGACATAAAACGTATCCTGCATATCTCTGGCTGGATGGTCTTTTGGCAAATTCAACGCCTCAAAGTTGTAATAATCGAGTTCAACCTCGGGACCCTCCTCAATGCCAAAGCCCATGGAAACGAAGATATCCTTGATCTCGGATAGGACCTGGCTTATCGGATGTTTTGCGCCAAAGCAAAACTGTTTCCCAGTCAGTGTTATATCTATCTTTTCAGTCTGGAGACGGTTTTCTTTTTCGATTTTTTTGAACGCAAGTTCTTTCTCTTTTACCGTATGTTCAATAAAGTCCTTTATCTCGTTGACTAATTTGCCGTAATCGCGCCGCTCTTCATGGGAGATAGAAGAAAGGGCTTTTAACTTTTCCGTTAAAAGCCCTTTCTTTCCGGTATACCTGGATTTTATCTGTTGAAGTCCGTCGAGACCTGTAACAACTGCGATTTCATCCAGAAATGCTTTCCTTAAAGAATGCAGGTCATCCACAATGTTTTTATGCGGCCAATTGTGATTTTACGGTCTCGGCTATCTGACTGAAAGCCTTTGGATCATGATATGCAAGATCAGCAAGGGCCTTCCTGTCGAGAACAATGTTTGCCTTCTTCAATCCGCACATGAACTGGCTGTAATTCAAGTCCATCGCGCGTACAGCAGCGCTTATCCTGGTAATCCAGAGCGCCCTGAACTCACGCTTTTTCGCCCTTCTGTCACGGTATGCATACTGAAGGGCTTTGTCTACAGTCTCTGTAGCAACCCTGAAAAGACGGCTTTTTGCGCCGTAATATCCCTTGGCCCTTTCAAGGATTTTCTTTCTTCTTCGTCTTGTTTTAAAACCACCTTTTGCCCTGGGCATTTCTTCCTCCTCCTATATTTCAGTGAATAGTGAATAGTATTTAGTGAACAGTCTAAAACAAGGCTATTCACTATTCATTTTCTTTTTTTATAAGTACGGTAAAAGTGTCTTGATATTTCTGTGATCTGTGCCAGCAACCAGTGTAGCTGTTCTCAACCCTCTGGTCCTCTTTGCAGACTTGTGTTCAAGAAGATGGCTTTTGAAGGCCTTGCTTCTCTTAATCTTTCCTGAAGCCGTCAGTTTAAACCTTTTGGCAGCCCCCCTATGTGTCTTTATCTTCGGCATCTATCCTCCTTACTTTCATTCTTCATGCAAAACGAGAAACAGAAAAGTTCATACAGCATGAACTTGTTTCTCTATAATTAAAACGAAGATTATAATTATAACCTAAATAAAATTATTTGTCACAGATAGAAACTAAGATTTGGGAGCGACAACCATTGTTATATGATTTCCCTCCAGCCTGGGGTGTTGTTCTATCTGGAACTTGCCGGTCAGCTGCTGGGTTATCTTTTCGAAGACCTTCATGCCTAATTCAGGCCTGATGATTTCCCTTCCCCTGAAATACATCACGATCTTCGCCTTGTCTCCCCCTTCTATAAAGCGGTTGATATTCCGTATCTTCAGCTCAAGATCATGCTCGCCTACACGGGGCCTTACTTTGACCTCTTTAATGCCGACTGTTTTCTTCTGGGTATGTTTTTTGTTGAGTTGATACCTGTACTTCCCGAAATCAAGGATTTTGCATACAGGCGGAACAGCAGTCGGGGAGACTTCCACCAGATCCAGTTCCCGGTCTTCCGCAACTTTAATGGCGTCTCTGACGGTCATGAGACCGAGCTGCTCGCCGTCTCTGTCAATAACCCTTATCTCCCTTGCCCTGATCTGTCCGTTGATTCTTATGCCTTTGCCAAGGTCTTTGCCGCTGATGTTTTCACCTCCTGGAGTTTATCTCTTCAAAAAGAAAAGATGTCAATTCATCTAATGTAAAAGGGCCGATGTTTTCCCCATTACGCCTTCTCACTGTTACCTTGTTATCGTCAACTTCCTTATCGCCTATTATAACCGAATACGGGATTTTTCTAACACTGCTCTTTCTGATCTTGTTCCCGATTTTTTCGCTGTCGGCGTCCAACTCAACACGAATGCCTTGCCGGGAAAGTTCTGAAACGATCTTTTCCGCATATGCATCATGCCTCTCCGCTATTGTGAGCGCTGATAGCTGGACCGGTGACAGCCAGAGCGGGAAGGCCCCGGCGTAATGTTCGATCAGGACGCCGAAGAAGCGTTCAAGCGAGCCCATTAAGGCGCGATGTATCATGATGGGTCTGTGCTCCCTGCCGTCCGTGCCTCTGTATGTTATGTCAAACCTCTCGGGATTATTAAAGTCCACCTGTATGGTGCTGCATTGCCATGATCTTCCGAGAGAATCCTTGACCTTGACGTCGATCTTGGGTCCATAGAAAACTCCCTCGCCCGGGTCTATCATATACCTCAGACCCTTTGCCTCAAGGGCCATTTTAAGCGCATTCGTAGATATCTCCCAGTTTTCAGGACTCCCGACAAATTTTTCAGGCCTTGTCGAAAGATAGACGTCATAACTTTCAAACCCGAATGTCCTGAGCATGAAAAGGGTAAAATCAAGCACCCGCATTATCTCCTCTTCTACCTGGTCTTTGCGGCAGAATATATGGGCGTCGTCCTGGGTAAAGCCTCTGACACGAAGCAGGCCGTGGAGAACCCCGGATCGTTCATATCTGTAGACAGTCCCCAGTTCAGCATACCGTATCGGCAGGTTCCGGTAACTCCTGAGATTGCTCTTGTATACACTGAGATGAAAAGGACAGTTCATCGGCTTCAACTCATAATCCACTCCTTCTATCTCCATAGGCGAGTACATATTCTCCCGGTAATAATCGAGATGGCCGCTCTGCCTCCAGAGTTCAAGTTTGGCTATATGCGGGGTATAGAGTAATTTATAGTCAGCCTTCAGATGTTCGTTTCTCCAGAAATCCTCGATCGTCTTTCTGATGATCGCGCCGTTGGGGTGCCAGAGAACAAGGCCTGAGCCGATTTCATCGTTTATGCTGAAAAGGTCCAGTTCTTTGCCGAGGCGCCTGTGGTCTCTTTTTTTGACCTCTTCAAGAAAATCAAGATATTTTTTCAGATCCTTGCTGTTATTGAATGCGGTCCCGTAGATCCTCTGGAGCATCTTGTTCTTTTCGTTGCCTCTCCAGTAGGCGCCTGCAACGCTCAACAGTTTAAACGCAGCGATATTACCGGTCGAGGCAAGATGGGGTCCCCTGCACAGATCAAAGAAACCGCCCTCTTCATATATTGTTACTGTTTCATCAGGCAGGTCATTGAGGAGTTCCACCTTATAAAGTTCCCCCATTTTCTCAAACATACTGAGGGCGTCTTTTTTGGACAGATTCTTTTTTACAAAAGGCGAGTCCTGCTTTATGATTGCCGCCATCTCTTTTTCGATTAACGCAAGGTCTTCCGGGGTGAAGGTCTTTGCAATGTCAAAGTCATAATAAAAACCATCCTGTATGGCAGGTCCTATGGCCAGCTTCACATCGGGGAACAGCTTTTTTACTGCATGGGCCATCACATGAGAGGCGCTGTGCCGGTATATTTCCTTTCCTGCATCTGAATCCCAGGTTATGACTTCTACCGTATCATCATCCTTGAGGGTATTGATTAAATTCAGCGCAGCGGGCCGGCCGTTTATCCTGACGGCGATAGCTTTTGCCTTTTTGAGATGTTTTTCGATTTCAGATACTTCGCTGATATCCAGTTTGCTGCCGTCTTCTGCTATGAGTTTAATTTCAATGCCTCCGCTAAAATTTTAATTTTATTACACCCTGTGGTCTCTGCCGCTAAAATTTTAATGAATAAGCAATTCATCCCTGTGCTCTTGGCACAGGGATGAATTGCTTCCTAATTTGTGTCATTGCCCGACCCCCTCCGTCATTCCACGACCCCCTGATCAAGTCAGAGGGCATGCTT
>PGYF01000004.1:0-3421 GCA_002839535.1 Nitrospira bacterium HGW-Nitrospira-1 | reverse complement strand
GATCAAGTCAGAGGGCATGCTTGATGCGGGGGTCAAGCCGGACAATGACAGAATAAATTTGTTTTGACTTTTGACGCCCTGTGCTCTTGGCACAGGGATATTCACTTTTATTACACCCTGTGGTCTCTGCCGCTAAAATTTTAATACACTGCAAAATAGTATTTATCATACACAATACTATTTTTTTATTTCAATTATTTTACGGCCTTCGGCAGCAAAAACAGTGCATCAAAATCCGGTTATACTTTACAATAAAACAATACGCATTCAAAACAAAGGATTATAAAGAGACATATGGATTCAGAACTGAAACAAAAATCAATGGAATTCCTCCAGACCACGGTGCAGGAGGCGCTACAAAATTACGAACTCAGGGCTCCACAGCAGGAGATGATGCACGCATGTGCGAAGGTTATAGAGAACGCCGGGACGCTCCTCGCAGAGGCCGGCACAGGCACAGGCAAGACCTTCGCCTATCTCATACCCATTATCCTGTCCGGCAAAAAGGCGATCATAGCAACAAAAACAATCAACCTCCAGGAGCAGCTCGTATCAAAGGACCTGAGGTTCCTCGCCTCACTCCAGGAGTTTGATTGCGCCATAGCAAAAGGCAGGGGCAACTATCTCTGCCTGAGGAGGATGAATGCGTTCAGGTCTGATGACAGGGAAGAGCAGGCCGAGTACCGGAGAATAGTCGGCTGGGCGTCGGAGACAGAAAGCGGAGACAGGGAGGAATACGGACCTGACATGAATTCAGTCTGGGGAAACGTCTGCTCGGATGCAGACGCCTGCAGGGCCAAGAAATGCCCTTATTACAGACAATGCCACTACTTTAACGCTCGTCAGAGATGGGAAAAGGCCCGGATAGTCGTGGCAAACCACGCCCTTATAGCCCTCAACTCCATGATGCCTGATGATGCAAAGATACTGCCGAAGGCCGATATTCTTGTGGTTGATGAGGGCCATGCCTTAGACAGCGTCCTTTGCGACCAGATAGGTATAACGCTCTCAGCGCGAGGGATCGACTATATCTTCAACAAGCTCCTTAAGGTCGATCATCGTGGAGTATACAAGGGACTGCTTTCGCAATCACCTGCCCTTTTCTCCAAAGTAGAATCTCTGAGGACTGAGATGGGACTTTTCTGGGTAAAGGTCAGGAGTGAACTCGGCAACAGGGAACTCATACAAGGCAGTTTCAAGATCAGTGATATGATGCATAGCCTGTCTGATTCAATAAAATCCCTCTCAAGCAGCATCAGGACGTCAGCCACAGGGCTCTTTCAGGAAGATGACGAAATAGAGCTTAAGGCAATGCTCATAAAGCTGCGCAATGTCGCTGAAGCGCTGGAGACTTTTCCTGAAGGCATGGACGGATTCGTGAGGTGGCCCGAGATAGAAGAAAGGAAAATAGCGCTCAGGATGGCGCCCATATACCCGGGCGACTTTGTGAAACACAGCATCCTCCCCTCATACAAATCAATCATACTCACCTCGGCAACGCTCTCGGTCTCTGGTGATTTTTATGTAACTTCCAGCGTCCTCGGCCTTGAAGAAGCGGCTGTGCTGACCGTCCCTTCTCCCTTTGATATCAGAAACCAGATTACCGTTGAGATAAAGCAGGGCATAAACCTCAAGAGCGAAGGCAGCATTGAAAAGCTTGCAGGGGTGATAGTCGAGGAGGCTTCAAAAACAGATGGAGGGCTCCTTGTGCTTTTCACCTCCAGGGATGTGATGAAAAGGACCTGGGCTCTCGCTTATGGTGAACTGACAAATATCGGCTTCAATCCAATGCTCCAGGGAGAGCTTCAAAACAGGAGGATGCTCCAGATCATGAGGGAGAGCGAAAACAGCGTCATCTTCGGACTCGACTCATTCTGGGAAGGCGTTGACGTCAAGGGGGATTCCCTCAAATCCCTTATAATAACGAAACTGCCCTTCGAGGTCCCGACAGAACCTATGGTCATCGCGCGGACAGAGGAGATTCGAAAGGCAGGAGGCAATCCCTTTACAGAATACTCCCTGCCACGCGCTGTGCTGAAGTTCAAGCAGGGCTTCGGCAGGCTGATAAGATCGAGGAAAGATACGGGGAGGGTTATCATCTGTGACGAGAGGATCAGAACCATGCGCTACGGCAGGAGCTTTCTGGAAAGTGTGTTGTGAGAATTGAGTTATGGTAAACTGGAAGTAGAGGGCAGATAAATAAATCAGGGGGTATGAAGGGGGTATAAAAAATGTATAGCGCCGGAAATATTTCAAGAAACACAATTGCAATGGTGCTTGCAGGCGGCAAGGGAGAGAGACTCGGTCCTATTACCTTACACAGATCAAAGCCCGCAGTTCCCTTTGGAGGAAAATATAAAATCATAGATTTTGTCCTGAGCAATATGTTTAATTCAGGCATCAAAAAAGTTTACATTCTTACCCAGTACCAGGCCTATTCTTTAAATAAACATATCAAGGAATCATGGGCTAAATGGACAGGCCTGGGAGAATTTTACGATACCATATCGCCTGAGACAGGCAGCATGAGTGATCAGTGGTTTAAGGGCACCGCTGACGCCATATATCAGAATCTCAGATTTATCAATTACGCCAAGGCAGACTATGTGGTCATATTCGGCGGAGATCATATCTATAAGATGGACATCTCCCAGATGATAGAATACCACCGCATGAATAAAGCAGACCTTACCATTGCCTCGCTGGAAGTCTCACCTGAGGAGGCCGCAAGATTTGGAGTGCTTTGCGTGGATGAGGATTTACAGGTTACTTCATTTGTCGAGAAGCCCCAAAACCCGCCTCGTATCCCGGGAAGAAACACCTGTTTTGCATCAATGGGGAATTATATTTTTTCTATAAAAAAACTTATTGAAGTCTTAAAGGAAGGGAAAAGGCATTTTGAAGACCTTGATTTCGGGAAGCATATAATTCCTATGATGCTTGAAAGAAAAGACAAGGTTTTTGCATACAGTTTTTTTGATAATTATGTTCCGGGGATGGAGCCCAATGAAAGGGGATACTGGAAAGATGTAGGCGCCCTCGACTCTTATTACGAGGCAAACATGGATCTCATAAAGGCAACACCGCAATTAAATCTTTATAATTTAAGCTGGCCCATTCTTACGAATCAGGGCAACCTTCCGCCCGCAAAGACCATTTTTGATGACGAAGGCCGGCGCGGTGTAAACCTTGACACCCTTGTTTGCGGGGGTTGTATAACCAGCGGCGGAACAGTGCGCAGATCAGTCATCGGCCCTGGCGGCAAAATTAACAGTTATGCGGTTGTTGAGGATTCAATTTTGTTTGATAATGTTCAGGTCGGAAGAAATGCAAAAATCAGGCGGGCTATCATTGATGACAATATCGTAATTCCTGAAGGCATGGAAATCGGCTATGACCATGAAGAGGATAGGCTGAGAGG
>PGYF01000088.1 GCA_002839535.1 Nitrospira bacterium HGW-Nitrospira-1 | reverse complement strand
TCAAGTGCGGTTTTAATCCGGATGGAACTTTCAGGGGCAGGGTGGATTTTCCCGGCCGGTCAGGCACCGGCTTTCTCTATATAAATGGCGTTGACTACGCTCTTCTTAACAGCCTGGGCGCGGCAGGCTCTACCACCGCTGCTGATTTACAGGGGATGAACGGTAACCTTGCGGGACACTATGCCCTTGGCAATGATATTGATGCCTCTGCAACATCCGTATGGAACGGCGGTGCAGGCTTTGAGCCAGTAGGTAATGCAACATCACCCTTCACCGGCGCCTTTGATGGCCTGGGGCATAAAATTACAGGACTTCACATAAACAGGCCTGTTACAGATAATGTTGGGTTTTTCGGATATGCAGTTGGCGCGGACATAAGGAATACAGGTATAGTTGGCGGGAGCATAATTGGACAAGGTACGGTTGGCGGACTCGCGGGGGGTGCGTCGTCTGTGAATCATACAGATCCGTCTGGAACAATAATCTATGATAAGAAAAATTTTATCTACAATAGTTATGCTACATGCAATGTGAGCGGCACCTGGAATGGTGGATGGAGCGGCGGCGGCGCCGGTGGACTAATTGGAGCGAATATGTATGGAAGCGAAATCCATAATTCTCACGCTACAGGCAATATAAGTGGTAATGGCCATGTTGGCGGGTTGGCAGGAACAAACCGGCTGAATGCCACTATCACTAATAGCTATGCAACAGGTAATGTAACATCCTCTCCTATTGGTTATTGGAGTGGTGGACTGGTGGGAAGCCACGAGTATGGGAGCATACTTGAAAACAGCTTTGCAACAGGTAATGTCTCGCATACTGGTGCCGGCGCTGCCGGCGGGCTGACAGGAGACAATCTCTTTATCTGGAATGGAGCAACAAACATTATTAGAAATTGTTACGCTACAGGTAATGTAAATGCTAATGTCCCTGCTGGCGGCTTGGTGGGCCAGAATGACTCAGGTGCTATTATTGAAAACAGCTATGCTATTGGCCAAGTAACATCAACTCATCCTTGGGTAGGCGGGCTTGTGGGAGCAAACTCTTGGTGGTCTCCCGGCACTGCGACTATCCAAAATAGTTTTTGGGATCAAACAACCTCAGGTCAGGCAAATGCCGCGGGTTTTAATAACGGGACCATCACTAACTGCAGCGCTAAAACTACAGCAGAGATGAAAACACTCTCTATTTTTACCGGTGCAGGCTGGGATATTGACGGCCAAGGCGGCACAGGCAAGGTTTGGCGCATTTATGACGGCAAGACCTATCCCTTGCTCAGGAATTTTCTGACTCCGTTTACTATTAAAGCAAACGACGACAGCAAGACCTATGATGGCAGGCGTTACTATGGAGAGAGCGGCATAACCTATCTTGAATACAACAAACCTGTATCTTATCTATCTTCTAATCTTCATGGTGCACCGCCGAGTTACGGCGGAGATTCACAGGGCGCAAAGGCGCGCTGACAATTACCCCCAAACCATATTGGGATGCCAGCAAGGATGGGGACTGGTCCGGCGCATCTTATGATAATCCCTCAGCCGGCTACGGCACAATCCGTTATGAAGGGAAAGAGACGCCCCCGGCCATTGCCTTAAATGCTATTGACCACCCCACAGCCCTGGTGCGTGTTGTCAACGGCGGTATCCGCGGTATGCGTATGATGCAACCTCAACAGGTCTTTGGTTATTCTGAGCAGGAAGAGGACATAGACACAAATCCCTGTACCTGTAATATAGTTTACGATGAGTCCAGGAAAACAGAAATAGGAAAATGTGTCTGCAATGATGGAAGCAGATAAAGAGAGGAGCAATAACGCCTCCGCCTTCGGCACCCCCCTCCCGTCCTCCCCTTAAGTTAAGGGGAGGACGGGAGGGGTTATGTTTTTAGGGGGAAGGTGGGAGTTATGATTCCAGGGATGAAAGGGGAGGTGAAGGTGGGGTTATGTTTTTAGGGGGCTGGGGGGAGATAAAAGGAAGGTTTATAGGGATTGGGATTTTGCTCATTTTTCTATCGGTATTATTGGTATCCGCCTGCCAGAACAAGAAGCAGGAAGAGAAGGTCATAGCGACAGTAAATGACACACCAATTACCCTTGCAGAATTTGAAAAAGAGATGGCTTCATATTCAAAAAGGCAGCCGACGTTTAAGATGACGCCGAGAGAAACAGAAGAGGTTCTCGAAACCATCATAGAAAAAAAACTTATGATCAAAGAGGCCATGGAGAAAGGCCTCGCGGAAGACGAACGGTTTAGAGATACAATCAAGATATTCTGGGAACAGACACTGATAAGAGATTTGATAAATACAAAGAATAAGGAATGGGCGGACAGATTCTTTGTAACTGAAGACGAAATACAGAAACAATACAACAGAATGCATTACAGAATAAGTGTAATTGCAGCCAGGGCGGGCAATAAAGAGGAGGCCGAAGCAATAAGAAAAAAGATGCTGAAAGGGGAATATAACAAAGGTAGAGAGATAATGGTCCCGTATTTTGCGGAAGACATAGATTCGCTTCCTTTGCAAAATGCCTTTGAGATGCAGAAAGGAGAGGCAGGGGTTTTCGATAGCGACAAGGGATACCTTGTCATCTATGTTATTAAAAAAGAGAAAATTATGCCGCCTCAGCTTAAAGAGATATATGCTAATATAAAAATTGCGCTCATTGAACAAAAAAAGCAGCAGGCGATAACGGAATGGATAAAAGGCCTTAGGAAGGCGTCAAAGGTGGATATTAATACAAAGGTTTTAAAGACGGTTAGCTATGGACAATAGACCGCCATTTAGACGAAGAAGGTATTTTATCAAAAAAAGCTTTCAGACAAGGTTTTTGCTCAGCTTCTTTGTCGTTATGGTTATAGGGACAATCATGGCAATGGGTCTTTCCTTCTTCTTGTCAAAAGGGGATTTGACCGCAAGATATATTGGCTCAGAACTTGAAATAACACGCACATACGATTTCTTCCTGCCCATTCTTCTCGTTGCAAATCTCGTCGTAGCTATAACAGGCATAATCATTTTGATATTCTTATCTCACAGAATAGCCGGCCCGGTATATCGTTTTGAAAAAGCGCTCGGCGAGATAGGGAAGGGCGATTTGACCTACAGGTTTAAAATTCGGAGGTTGGATGATCTTAAGGAATTAGCGGATTGCATTAATGAACTGACAAATACCCTTGATATCAGGGTTGGAATTATAAAGGCTGGCATTAATGAGCTATCGAAAGAGGTTGGTTCTGAAAAATTATCAGCCTTACAGGAGGCCACGGGATGTTTTAAGACTTCTAAAGACCAGCAGAATGGAAATCCCTGATTCTAAGCGCCTGCCCTTTGCTGTCTTCTGCCTGGGTCTTTTTCTTATTATTTTTGCCCAGAGTCTTGAGGCAGAGACATGGACAAAAAAACTTGAGACCCAATACACTGTAATTTACTATTCAAACGAGAATGATCTTGATGCTTTTGTCGGAAAGGCAGGCAATATAGACAGGATAGTGAATAGGGTGGAGGGGCTTCTGGATATGTATCCAGCCGACCTTCATTTCAATATCTACATCTATCAAACTTACAGAGAAACAGAGGCGATATACAGAACAATGGGGGAGTTGGATAGGGCGCCAATAGCATTTTATTCGCACAAGACAAAGACTGTCTATATTTCACTTGAAACCATAACCGACGGAGTCCTTGCGCATGAGGCAGCCCATGTTGTTATCAATTTTTATTTCGTTACGCCCCCGCCTGTCAGGATGCAGGAAATACTTGCCCAGTATGTTGACAGGCACCTAAGGGAAAAATAAGAAAAGGAGATATTACAATCATGAATAAGATATTAAAAGTTTTCTGTCTCAGCCTGTTCGCCGCGGTACTGTTCGTCGCACCTTTGGTTTTTGCCGCGCAGACACCGCCGGATGCGGGTCAGGTATTGCGTGAACTTAAACAGCCCCCCCTCCCGCCCGCAAAACCGGCGCCGGTTATAAGGCTTCCCGAAGAACAACCGCAGCCCAGGGTTGATACTGATGTGCGTTTTATTGTCAAAAAGGTGAAACTTGTTTACCTGATGCAGGTCAAAGGGGAGGAGATTAACTGCGCAAGGCATCTCAATGTTAATAAACTTGAAGCGGAGTTTAGCCATCTCATCGGCAAGGAAGCGGGCCTTTCCGACCTTCAGGCTGAGGCGCAGAAACTGACCCAGGATCTGCATGCAAAGGGTTATCTTCTCGCCCGCGTAGTCCTGCCTCCGCAGGAGATTAAAGACGGTGTGGTAATCTTTACAATATTAGAAGGAGACGCCGGCCAAACCAGCATTGATAACAAGACCTTTCTTTTTACTCCCCGTTTTGAAAGTATCCTTGCTGGCCACCTCCCTGTCGGCAAATTAGTTACCACTCCCCTGCTTGACCGTACCCTGCTTCTGGCTGCCGACCTGCCCGGCGCAGGGCAGGTAACCGGTATCCTTTCTCCTGGTGGGCGCATAGGCGCTTCAGACTTAACAATGCAAGTTGCCCCGGGCAAGGCGATTGAGGGTGAGCTTTCCGTTGATAATTACGGCAACCGCTACACCGGGCAGGAGCGGCTAAATGGTTCGTTGGTTGTCAACAGCCCGCTCAGAATAGGTGACCGCTTACGTCTGGATATTACACGCAGCGAAAGAGACCTTTTCTCCGGCCGCATTGCCTTTGACCTGCCTGTGGGCTACGATGGCCTGCGTCTTGGGACGGCATTCAGCTCCAGCAGTTACGAGCTTGGCAAGGAGTTTAGCAATCTTGACGCCCACGGCACTGCCAATACGATAGCCCTCTATGGAAGTTATCCACTGATCCGCACCAAAACAAAAGACCTCTGGTTTAATATTCAAGGAGAACATCGCAGGCTCAAAGATTGGATAGACGTGACTGATACTATTGCCAAAAAGACTATTAACGCCCTGCTTCTGGAATTAAATGGCAATTGGCAGGATGGTTTTATGGGCGGCGGTTTTACCCGTTATCGCATAGCTGCCACAGGCGGGGGCTTGTCCATTAAGACCCCGGAGGCCCTGGTTTTCGATCAGGCCGGGCCAAAAACGGATGGCAGTTATATCAAGTGGCAGGCAGCCCTTTCCCGTTTACAGCGCTTAACCCATAGTACTCGCATCTATTTCAATCTGCGAGGCCAATTGGCAGGCAAGAACCTGGATTCCTCCGAGAAATTTGAACTTGGAGGAAACGATGGCATACGCGCCTACCCGAATGGCGAAGGTGCTGGAGACGAAGGGGTTTTGGCCAACCTTGAACTGCGGCAGGACTTAGTGCCCAATCTCCTTGAAGTGAGCCTTTTCTATGACTGGGGGGAGACCCGCTTCAATCACCGCAACTATACCTCTTCTGACAACACACAGACACTGGCAGGCTACGGTATAGGGCTTGGCTGGACTCCGCGCAATTTCTTCGTAACCGCAAGCCTTGCCTGGCGCGCTAAAGATGTCCCTATGACAGCGCCGGACAAGAGACCCCGTGCCTGGGTGCAGGCAGGATAGAATAGATATGAGGGAGAATTATGAAGGTACTGGTTATTGGAGGCGGAGGGAGAGAGCACGCAATTGTATGGAAGCTCTCGCAGAGCAAATCTGTGGATAAAATTTACTGCTGCCCAGGCAATGCAGGGATCGCAGGGATTGCAGAATGTATAAATGTGAATCAGAACAACTTTAATGCGCTTCTGGATTTCGTCAAATACGAATGGATAGACCTCACCATCGTAGGGCCGGAAGACCCTCTCTCAAAGGGTATTGTAGATCTCTTTGAGAAAGACGGGAGAAAGATCCTCGGACCGACAAAGGCAGCCGCACAATTAGAATCAAGCAAGGTCTTTTCAAAAGACCTCATGAAATCCCACGGCATATCAACCGCGGAATACAAGGTCTTCACCTCTTACCTGCATGCTGAAGAATATATACGATTCAAAGGAGCACCAATCGTAATAAAGGCCGACGGCCTGGCTGCAGGCAAAGGGGTTTTTATTGCCAATACCATGGATGAGGCGATGGACGCACTCAAAATAATCATGAAAGACAAGGCCTTCGGTGATGCAGGGAACAAGGTGATTATTGAGGATTGTCTCAAGGGCGAAGAGGCTTCATATATGGTCTTCACAGACGGCAAGAGCATTGTTCCCATGGTCAGTTCCCAGGACCACAAGCGTATCTTTGACAACGACAAAGGCCCCAATACAGGCGGCATGGGCGCCTACAGTCCAGCGCCGGTAATAACAGAAGAACTCGAACATGTTGTGATGGAAAAGATCATGAAACCGACCATCCGGGCGCTCAGGTCAGAGGGGATAAACTACAAGGGCATACTGTATGCAGGGCTGATGATAGACAAGGGCGTTCCCTCTGTGCTCGAATTTAACTGCCGCCTGGGCGACCCTGAGACACAGCCGGTGCTTTCCAGACTTAAGACAGACCTGATGGAAATCGCCATGGCAGTCGCTGAAGAACGGCTGTCTGAAATAAACATGGAATGGAATAACGATCCGGCAGTGTGCGTGGTGCTGTCATCATCCGGATATCCAGGCAAGTACAGGAAAGGCGATGTAATCACCGGCATTGATGAGGCCGATAAAATGCAAGGCGTCCACGTATTCCATGCAGGCACAGCCTTTAAGGACGACCATGTCGTTACTGCTGGTGGGAGAGTTCTCGGAGTAACAGCTACAGGGAAAGATATTGCAACGGCAAAAGCAAGGGCATATGATGCAGCAGGAAAAATACACTATGACGGCATGCACTACAGAAAAGACATCGCCGACAGGGCAATAAAAAGACCGTAATGAGGAGGAAATATGAAGCCTAAGGTATTAATCATCATGGGCAGCGACTCTGATCTTCCGGTAATGGAAGAAACCGCGCGCATATTGGATGAATTCAATATCCCTTATACCATGACTGTGTCATCAGCCCACAGGACGCCTGTCAGGACCCTGAAGCTGATTAAGGATGCGGGGGAAAACGGTATTGATGTGATTATCGGCGCTGCAGGCATGGCAGCGCATCTGCCGGGCGTAATAGCTTCGCATACAGTGCTTCCGGTCATCGGCGTCCCGCTGGAGGCCTCACCGCTGAAAGGTATGGATGCTTTGCTTAGCATTGTCCAGATGCCGGCCGGCATCCCTGTAGCTACCGTATCAGTCGGCAAGGCAGGCGCTAAAAATGCAGCCATCCTTGCTGTTCAGATAATAGCGCTGAACGATCCGAAATTAACCAAAAAACTTCAGGACCACAGGCAGAAGATGGCAAAAGAAGTCGAGGAAAAGGCAGACAGGATAGCAAAAAAGAGGTAAGCCTTTTACAACGGCTTACCTGTCCTGAATGACGTAACTATAGAAGCTGCATACCAGACAAAAACCTCGACTGAACTCTGCGAGGTCGTGGATACGTGGTTTGATGCTTCTCAAGAAGTCCTGAAATGGTTTGTTAATGAAATAGCAGGCGTGCAATCAGTCAGCTATCTTCTATCCCCTCTTTTGTCACTATAGCCGCCACGGGGCTTAAACCCGCCGCCAGTCCTTCTTTTTTCCTGCGGTTTTGCTTCATTGACAACAATAGATCTGTCCATTAACTGTTTTCCGTTGAACATCTCGATCGCCTTTTTCCCGTCTTCCTCTGAAGCCATCTCGACAAAGCCGAAACCCCTGAGCCGACCAGTGGCAGCGTCCTCGATCAGCTTCACGTTTAAAACCTCTCCTGCCTGTGAAAATAACTCGCGAAGCTCATCCTCTGTTGCCTTAAAAGGGATGTTTCCTACATACAGTCTCATTGCACTCATGCTTCCTCCTAAAAGATAATTAAATCTCCTGAATCAACTTCACAGGATGAGTTAAACTATGACTAATCCTGATATTTTTGTCAAGGGACGAATTGCCTGGTGTCATACCAAAATAGAAATGTCCGCTTTTAAGAATGTTAGACTGCCTCTTTTTAGAAGGAGGCAGGATGGCAGGAAAGGACATTGTGAAGACGCCTGTGCCAAGA
>PGYF01000003.1:30784-36257 GCA_002839535.1 Nitrospira bacterium HGW-Nitrospira-1 | reverse complement strand
ATTTTTGATTTATGAGAGACTATTTTGATATTTTTTCGTATAGTTTTTTAAATGAGGCAACGATTCACTTTCATGTAGATTTTAGATGAGGCAATTCGGAAATTGACTCCATAGCCTGAAATCCTTTAAACTTGTATAGCATCCTTCCTGATCTGATAATAATCCAGGGAGTCATCATAAAAAGAGAAAATAAATTCTAAATAGACTGTGAGGTTTAACATTATGGAGTATGAAGATATCAAGGACAACTCAGTGGAACAAGGAGAGAGTTTCGCGAAACTCCTTGAAAAAAACGGAACAAATTCCGCAAGGCTTGCGCCAGGTCAGAAGGTGAAGGCCAGGGTGGTGAGCATATCAGGGGATTTTGTGTACATTGATATCGGCGGAAAAAGCGAAGGCATTATTGACCTGGAAGAGTTCAGGGAAAAGGACGGCTCTGTGCGCATCAAAGAAGGCGAAGATGTCGAGGCGTTCTTTCTTTCTGTCCAGAATGGCGTCAGAAAGCTGACGACTTTGGTTAACGGCTATTCAGCCGTTGAACTTAAATCGCTCCAGGGCGCCTATGAAGCCGGACTGCCTGTAAACGGAGAGGTGAGGCGTGAAGTGAAAGGCGGATTCGAGGTGCAGGTTGGCGGGGTGAGATGCTTCTGCCCCTATTCTCAGATAGATATGAAGGGCGGCCGTGAGGGGGGAGTTTATCTGGGACAGACTTTTCCGTTTAAGGTGCTTGAATATGAAGAAGAAGGCCGCAACATTATCCTCTCACGCCGGGTTCTGCTCGTGGAGGAGAAGCAGGCGGTTATTGACAGGCTGAAAGAGACACTGAAAGAAGGGGCGGAGATTACGGGCAGTGTAAGCTCATTGCAGAAATTTGGCGCCTTTGTAGATATCGGCGGCATGGAAGGACTTGTCCCAATCAGCGAGATCTCATGGACGAGGATAGAAAAACTTGAGGATGCGCTTGCCCTTGGACAGGAAGTGACTGCGAAGATTATATCCATAGACTGGGACAATCACCGTTTGACCTTGAGCCTGAAGGCGTTGCAGCCTGATCCGTGGTCCCTTGCGGCGGAGAAATACCCTATAGACGGACGTGTGAATGGCACGATTGTCAGGCTTGCGCCATTCGGCGCCTTTGTAAATCTTGAGCCGGGCATTGACGGGCTGGTCCATATCTCGAACCTTGGCGCCGGCAGACGTATCAACCACCCCAGGGAGGTTGTTGAGGTCGGTCAGATGGTTGAGGTATATGTCCTGGCTGTTGACCCTGAAAACAGAAGGCTTTCGCTTTCAATGCAGCCAAAAGTAGAGCCGAAAAAGATCGTTCTGCCCGAGGTGGGTGAATTGATCGATGGGGTTGTTAACAGGGTCATGCCTTACGGCATATTTCTCAGGATGGGCAATGGGCTTAACGGACTGATCCCCAACTCTGAAATGGGAACCCCAGCAGGCTCTGACCACAAGCGCATGTTTCCTTCAGGCGCTGAAATGCAGGTTGTTGTGGTGGATGTTGACGCAGGGAGCAATAAGGTCCGCCTCAGCCGTAAGGCAGTAATAGAGAACGCCGCCAAAGAAGAATATGACGAGTATAGGACTTCTGTTAAACAGGCTGAAGGCCAATCAGGCGGACTGGGAAGTCTGGGGGATATATTTAAGGCGAAATTGAAGGAGAAGAACCTGAACAGCTGAAAATATTGTCTATGGGCATCCCTGAATTTTTATATTATATCGGCCTTTCCGCAAAAAGGGCCTATTCGCTGAGACATCAGAAAAAACTTCCCTATAAAGTGATCAGTGTAGGGAATATTACTGTAGGAGGGACTGGAAAGACCCCTCTAACAATCGCCCTTGCCGAAGAGGCAAAGAGACGCGGGTTTAGCCCTGTCGTCCTTACAAGAGGGTATAAAGGCAGTTCAAAAGGACCCTGTTTTGTGACAAGAGGTAAAGGCCTTCTCTTGAATGCCGATGAAGCCGGTGATGAGCCGGTATTAATGGCAGAGAGGTTAAAGGACGTGCCAATTGTAAAAGGCGGGGGCAGATATGAGGCAGGACTTTTTGCCCTGCAAAATTTTAACTCTCAACTTTCGATTCTCAATTCCCAGCTTCTTTTTATTTTGGATGACGGGTTTCAGCATTGGAAATTATACAGGGACAAGGATATCCTGCTCATTGATTCACTGAACCCGTTCGGAAACAGGGCGTTATTACCTTTCGGGAGATTAAGGGAACCCCTTGGGGCTATGAAGCGCGCCGATATCATTGTGCTGACGAAATGTAAAGACCCTGGTGGAATGCAGGGAAGGAAGGTTGAAGGTATTATTGCCGAGATAAAAAAATATAACGGAGGCGCCCCTGTTTTTTTATCAGGCCATTCAATGGTTACTGCAAGTCTTCAGACCGGCGAGGAAATATCTCTCGACCGGCTGAAAGACAGAAAAGTTTTTGGTTTTTGCGCCTTGGGAGGTCCGGGGTCTTTCAAAGGGACTATTGCCGAGACCGGGGCTGTGATTACAGGGTTCAGGACTTTCAGAGACCATTACAAATATTCCAGGGAGGACATGGCAAGAATCAAGCTGGAGGCCGGCGCATCAGGCGCTGAGTGGATTGTGACAACTGAAAAGGATATGATAAAAATAAGAGACCTTGATTTGCCTGAAAATATAATTATAATAGGAATTGATTTTTTGATAGACAAGGGATTTTATGACGCTGTATTTGCTTTATAGCGGACTTCAAATATGTTCGGAGGATAAGCGGTGGTCAGATATATAAATATCAAAAGCAGGGAACGGACTGAATTCATTGACATAACCGAGAAAATACAGGAAGCGCTGAAGGAAGCTGGCGTCAGCAGCGGGGTCTGCAATATCTTTGTTCCTCATACAACCGCGGCTGTTACAGTGAACGAGGGCGCTGACCCGGCTGTGCAGCGGGACATTCAGGCGTTTTTGAATAAAATGGTCCCTTTTGATGGAGACTATTATCACCGGGAAGGCAATTCTTCCGCCCATATAAAGACTACCCTGGTAGGAGTTTCTCAGGCCGTTTTTATTGATGAAGGCAGGTTGGCGCTCGGCACATGGCAATCGATTTTCTTCTGCGAATTCGACGGGCCCAGACATAGAAGGGTTGCGCTGAAAATTATCGCAAGCGATAAGAAAACCTGACAGGCTGACCCGGGGTCCTTTCCCCTGATTTTCCAGGGGGCGTCGGTTATGCCAAAAGACAGTATCGTGTCGGCAATATTTCGGAAGGGCGCCGGACAGGTATTTCAGGAGGTGGAATGAAGGCAAAAAAAGAGATATGTGTTTTATGCGCATGGAGAGACAACTGCAACAAGAAATTCTCTATTTCCGGAAGGGACGTCCGCTGTCCTGATTTTGTCAGGGATTTGAAGATAAAAGAGGATGAAATGCCTGAAGAAAAAGCCGGCGGAGAAAAAGAAAAATAGTATCCACAGAAAATAAAAAAAGGGGGACATTATGGAGATGAAAGAGTTAGGCAACATAATCAAGGCAGGCAAGGAAGGCATTGAAATCAGGGACAGGGGCGCAGTTGCGTCTGTTATGGACAGGCTCATATATGAGGCTGTTTTTTCTGACGAAGAGCGGAAAAAGGGACTTCTTCTTCTGGTGAAGGAGATTGCAAAGGCCTGCGGAGCAGTACCGGCTTCCATCCAGGGACTTTATGAAGATATGGGGAAAAGCTACCCTGGTTTTACCGTGCCTGCAATTAATATAAGAGGTCTCACCTATGATTCTGCGAGGGCGGTTTTCAGAAAGGCCCTGGAAACAAAGACCGGGGCATTCATCTTCGAGATAGCCCGTTCTGAAATCGGCTATACAAAGCAGAGACCTCTTGAGTATTCGGCTGTGGTGCTGGCCGCCGCAGTAAGAGAAGGCTATCAGGGCCCGGTATTCATACAGGGCGACCATTTCCAGCTTGTCAGGAAAAACTATCTCAGCGGACCGGACCTTGAAACAAACTATGTAAAGGGTCTGATTGCTGAAGCAATAGAGGCTGAGTTCTACAATATTGATATTGACTCATCAACTCTTGTTGATCTCGAAAAGCCGACCCTGACGGAGCAGCAGAGGCCGAACTTTGAAAAAACATCGGAACTGACCGGGTATATCAGAGGAATCCAGCCAAAGGGGATTGATGTTTCGGTTGGCGGCGAGATCGGCGAGATCGGCAAAAAGAACAGCACATCTGAAGAACTCAAGGCATATCTCGATGGGTTCAGAGACACATTCAGGGCTGGTAAGGGTTTAAGCAAGCTGAGCGTCCAGACCGGCACATCGCATGGCGGTGTTGTGCTTCCCGACGGCACGCTGGCAAAGGTTAAGATTGATTTTGAAACATTGAGACACTTGTCTGACCTTGCAAGAAAAGACTACGGTCTTTCAGGCGCGGTACAGCATGGCGCATCAACATTGCCGGAGGATGCATTTCATATGTTCCCTGAGACCGGGACCTCAGAGGTCCATCTTGCAACAGGCTTCCAGAATATTATCTATGACAGCGCTTCTTTGCCGGCCGGTTTTAGAGATGAAGTCTATACTTACCTTAAGACTGAATTTGCAAAGGAGCATAAAGAGGGCCAGACAGAAGAACAGTTCATCTACAGCACGAGGAAAAAGGGTTTTGGGGCCATGAAAAAGAAATGGTGGGACCTCAACAAAGAGGTCAGAGGACCTATTATGACTGAACTGGAAAATAAATTCGGTCTCCTGTTCGATAAATTAAAGGTTGTGAACTCCATGGATATAGTGAAAAGGACTGTGAAGCCCGAGATCATAAAAAAGGAGATTCCGGAGAGCGTCTTAAAAGAGCTCTAAAGAAGAAAAAACTTTTATGATTATTACGCCCTGCGGTCTCTGCCGCAGGGTCCTTCACATCCTCCAATATTGCAAATAGTAAGTCTCAGCCCGCATACCTGCATGCCCGGGTCAGTTGTCACAGAATTGAGTTGTCCGGTAAAATAAAGCGCTATGAATATTGCAAGCTTTTTGAGCTCTTATCTATGCATGTATATGGCCCAAACATTTTGTCATTCAGTAATAGCCTTTATCATCGTTGACAGGGCAATGACCCTGTGGAATATAACCAATCCTTTATCAAGGCAGCGGTTCCAGATGATGGTAGTTTTACTGCCTGTTTTTTCATTCCCCCTGTATCAGTTGATAAACCCCGGCAGGGGTTCTATCTCATTCAGGCTGGAATCACTTTTTGATGTCAACAGGTGGCTGAATCTTGAATTGTGGGGGACAATTCCGTTAGGGGTGTTTTTTCTGGCCATCATATTTAGGGTCTTCGCGTAATCGTGTGGGTCATTCTTGTCACAAATCATGTCATTCCACGACACCCCTCCGTCATTCCACGACCCCCCTCCGTCATTCCACGACCCCCCTCCGTCATTCTCCGGCTTGACCGGGGAATCCAGATATTAAATCTTCATACAAATCCTTCC
>PGYF01000003.1:0-30747 GCA_002839535.1 Nitrospira bacterium HGW-Nitrospira-1 | reverse complement strand
GCCGTGGAATGACGAAATCCCGTGTAAACGTTCCATTTGAATCATCTTAAGAATAGCCTTTTTCTAATATTTTTACCCACTCACATCCACGAAGACCCTGTGGAATATAACCAATCCTTTATCAAGGCAGCGGTTCCAGATGATGGTAGTTTTGTTGCCTGTTTTATCCTGCTAACATTATACAGGCAGACCTCCCCCCCAAGGAGTGTCCAAGGATTCCTCAATAGCACGCTTCATTCAGCTTCAGCGCTTTTTTCGAGAGCTTCGAGCACCTGTTTAATAAGAGGTTTTAATCGGGGGATGTCTTCTTTTACCGCGAGCCAGACCTGGTCCAGTTTTACACCGAAATAAATATGAATCACCTTATCTCTCATTCCGGCCATGTCCTTCCATGGAATATCCCTGAATTTACTTCGGACCGGTTTAGGGATATTTTTTACAGCTTCTCCTATGATTTCGATGCACTTGACAACTGCATAATTTGTCCTTTCGTCTGCGACAAAATCTTCATAGCTCATGCTTCCGATAAATCTTTCGGCCTTATCCATTGCCTCTAAAATGTCCTTCGCATTTAACGATATGTCCCGTTTCACAGGTAAACCACCTCTTTCAAAATTCTCTCTTTGAGTTCAGGCCTGATGGAATCTTTCGGAACAAGATCGACTTTTGTTTTTAAGATTTTGGCCAGATAATTTTCAATACCCACAAAGGTCAACAGACTGATGGGTTCTCCAATTTCAACCAGAATATCCAGATCGCTTCTTTTCTTCTGCTCCCCGCGCACATATGAGCCGAATATTCCAATTTCCGTAACCTTATGTTTATCTCTTAATTCATCCCTGTGCCTGTTTAAAATATTTCTTATTTCCTCAAGTGATTTTTTCATGATTGAAGTCCTCCTTGGCTCGTATTCCCCTTGCTTATAATACCCCTGCTGCCAAAGGGTGTCAATTGCTGCTTGCGAGCATTTTATGCCCGCCGCAAGCTATTGATAAAGGCGCTTCAAACGATCTCCAATAAGACTTTTCACCTCCTACTAAGAAACAATACCTGCTCAAAATAGGAACTTCTTTCAATTATATTCCTTTGATTAATTGTTTATAGTGTAATCAAGGCAAAAAGCTTTTTACGAAGGGAGGTGAAAAAAATGGTTACCTATTATGCAGAAGATAAGAAAGGGAGCGGGATAGGTATGTTGGTGTCAGGGCCGCTTCTCGGGCTGATATACGTCATCGGTCTGCCGTTCATTGCGATAGCAACGATAGTGACACTGGTTGGCGGTAAGCTTGTTAGCGGGATATTGGGCACGATGAGAAACCTGGTGTCTTTTGGATGGAGGCCGTCAGAGGCCTATCTGTCAGGCAAGAAAAAAGGGAAAAAGGGAAAAGACTAAATTGTTGACCCATATTAACAAGGAGGCATAAATGCATACGTTGTTTGATTTTATAACCCATATCAAGATAGTGGAGTATCTCGTGTCAATCTCGGCCATCGGGGCCTACATGCTCTACTGGGAGTTTTTAAAGCCCAAACCATTTAAGGCACTGGCGGAGAACCCTTAAAAATATTGGCAAGATAGTGTCGGCGCCCTTTATCGGCCTTGCCTATATTGTGGCCCTTCCTGCTGTTTTTGCCTACGCGCTCGGTTCCGCGGCTGTCAACGGAATGCTCACGTTGACCGGCAAGGAGGCTTCCTTTGGATGGAGACCTGCTGAATCCTACTTGTCAGGCAAGAAAAAAGAAAAACAGGAAGGGACAGGAACAAAGACGGATGAGAAGCAGTAGTTTGTTCAGGACGGCTGAAAAAGCCGGAGAAATCACAGTCCATGGCTGAGGCCGGATTGAGGGTCTCGGCCATGGATTGTTGAAGAGGAGGAGGAATATTAATGAAAAAATTCGTGAGCTTGTTTTTTTGGGCCGTTCTCTGCGTTTTCCTTGCAACGTCTATTTATGCAGGGAATTCGGCCCCGGGTGTGGTCAAACTGGATAGCCTGTCAGAAAAATATGGATCAGTACGGTTTGATCACTCAAAGCACGCATTGATGGCAGGCAACTGCGGGTCATGCCATCATCAGCATGGAAATAACGGGACACTGCCGTGCAAAGATTGCCATGCTGTTACCCCGGCCACCTTTAAAAACTCGGTGACCCAGAGCTTTATGGCCTGCAAAAACTGCCATAGCACTTTCGAACGTGACGCGCCACAGATGCCCGGACTCAAGACCGCATACCACCGCACGTGCTTCCAGTGTCACAGGGGCATGGGGAATGTGGGCCTGGACCCAAAGGGTTGCGCGGAGATGTGCCATGTAAAGAAGGAGCAGCAGGTGAGTATGAAAGAAAAAAAGTAGCTGTCTGTTTTTAAACCTTTTTCAGGAGGACTATTTATGGATGAAATAATGAAAGATACCGGGCAGGGTCACAGCCCGGAAGAGAAAGAAGGCGCCGAAAACAAAGCCAAAAAAAAAGACGCTGCCGAGATCAGCCGCAGGGGCTTTTTGCTCGGCACTGCTGCTGCGATCGGTGGGACTGCCTTGTTGGGAAGTTACCGAAATGCTTATGCCTCGAAAGACTTATCGGGCTGGCCTGACCGTTTTGGATGCCTTACTGATCTGAGCGCGTGCGTGGGATACCGGAGCTGCGAAGCCGCATGTAATGAGGCCAATCACCTCCCGAAGCCCGATGTCCCTTTCGATGAAGTGGCGGTTTTCAAAGCAAAGAGAAGACCTACCGTAAATGCGTACACTGTAGTGAACCAGTATAAAAATCCCAAAGATGAGAGTAAGCCAATATACCGGAAAGTACAATGCAACCACTGCAATGAGCCTGCTTGCGCCTCTGCATGTCCGATACATGCCTATACAAAAACCCCTGAAGGCCCTGTCCTGTATGACCCTGAGAAATGCTTCGGATGCAGGTACTGTATGATAGCCTGTCCTTTTTATGTCCCGGCTTATGATTATGAAAGCGCATTGAAACCAAAGATCGTAAAGTGTGTAATGTGTTCTGAAATAATTAAAAAAGGCGGTATCCCTGCATGTGCAAACGCCTGTCCGGTAGGCGCCATAACTTTCGGCAAGAGAAGCGAGCTTATCAAGTTAGCGCGAAAGAAGATCGCAGACGCCCCTGATAAATATATTGACCATATTTATGGAGAAAACGAAGTAGGCGGTACAAGCTGGATGTATATATCAGGAGTCCCTTTTGAGCAACTGGACTTCCCGACCAATCTTCCCAACAAGCCCCTTATTGAGGAAACAAAGGGGTTCCTTGGCTCGGTCCCTGTGGTATTTACTGTCTGGCCCGCGCTTTTCGGCACGGTCTATGCAGCCCTGCGTCATAGAGAAAAACTGGATAAGGGGAATACACATGAAAAAGAGGAGGAGAAGAAATGAACGACGTTTCCCCGGAAAAAACTGAAAACTTCAGATCATGGTTTATGGACAAACTGCTCATGGGCATGTCATGGCCTGAATACAGCAGAAAACTCCTTACCCCTTTTAATATCGTTGCTGCGATTGTATTAAGCATAGGGCTCCCTGTGCTTGTTATGCGTGCTGTGCAGGGTCTTGCCTCGGTCACCCATGCCTCAAATGAATATCCCTGGGGACTATTATTGGGTTGGGGGCTCTTTGGCGGTGTGCCGCTTTCAGCCACCGGATTTGTAATGGGCACAGCCTATTACATATTCGGGTTTAGAGAGTACAAGCCGCTGGTGAGGCTTGGAATCCTTATCGGTTTTTTGGGGTATCTGTTTGCCGTCATTTATCTTCTAACAGACCTCGGAAGGCCATGGCGCATTTACTACCCGATGATCATGGGGTTTGGCACTGCGTCCGTCCTGTTCCTTGTGGCATGGCATGTTGCCACTTACCTTACTGTCCAGTTCCTTGAATTCAGCGAGTCATTACTGGAGTGGATCAATTCCAGAAGGGTTTATAAGTGGGCGACAATGATGACCATAGGCATGACCATAGCAGGCATTATACTGTCAACCCTACATCAATCTGCCCTTGGCGCAATGTTTCTGCTCACGCCGGGGAAGCTCCATCCCCTCTGGTTTTCCTCGTATATACCGATTTTCTTTCTCAGCTCGAGCATCTATGCTGCGCTTGCCCAGGTGATCGTTGTAAGCACCCTCGTTGCAAAATTCATGAAGAACGCTACAGACAATGATTTCCTTAAAAACCTTGACAGGCTGACGATCGGCCTTGGTCAAGGGGCGCTGATCGGCATGTTTGTTTATTTTTTCCTGAAGCTGATAGGTGTTGCCCATGACGACAACTGGTATCTGCTGGCCACACCGTACGGGAAATGGTTCCTCGTTGAGATTCTGGGGTTCCTGCTCCTTCCTGCAGCGGTATTGACCTATGGCGTCAAGAAATCAAGCGCCGGTATCGTCAGGTTCGGCGCCTTCTACGCAGTGCTGGGCATTATTGTCAACAGGATCAATGTCTCGATAATAGCCTTTAACTGGAACCTGCCGGACCACCTGCATCATATCATTCCACCCTGGCAGGAGTCTGCTATTGTCGCAGCAGTATTTGTTATTCACATTCTTGTTTTCCGGTGGATTGTGAACCGTATGCCTGTTGTCCGTGAACAACCGGAATATAAGGGGTTGCATTAAATTATGTCTTTTCTTTCAGCAGTGAGACAGGGGGAATGCAGGCGCGCCTCCTACATTTCCCCTCTCTGCTGCTTTCTTACATTCAAAAAGGGTGCTTTATGAACGGGACAATAAAAACAATTCTCATACTGTTATTCTGCTTCTGGGCTTTTATGGTCCCGCCTGTCCTTGTGAAAGCCGGGGTTGTCATTTCCGACGAGACACAGCAATGTCTGGTCTGCCATGCAAAGCACGGGTTGACCAAGGTTTTTGAAAACAACAAATCAATAGAGGCGTATGTGGATGCCGGAGAATTCAGGGCATCTGTCCATAAGGAGCTGAAATGTTCAGAATGTCACACTGATTTTTCAGGAGAAAAACATCCCAAAAGAAGGTTCAGAAACAGCGAGCAATACAAGATCCAGGCGGCGCTTGCCTGTAAACGATGCCATACAAACGAACAGCTCAAGACAAAGTCAATCCATGCTGCAGTATTAGATGACGAAAAAGGAAGCCATACCTGCACCAACTGTCACGGCTCTCACTCGATAAAGTCGGTGAGCAAAAAAACATATAAAAGTGAAGAGCAGCATTGCCTGAAATGTCATGGTCAGGAGTTCAGTGTGGAATTCAAAAATGGAGAGAAATTGTCCCTGAAAGTGGAGATGCCGATGCTGCAGGCGTCTGTGCATAAAAAGCTCAGTTGTTCGGACTGCCACTTCGGTTTTTCTCAGGCGCAGCACCCTCAGAGGAACTTTAGGAGCAGGCGGGACTTTTTCATAGCTGGTTCAGAGACCTGCAGGCGCTGCCATTTTGATAAATATACCAAGTCCATGGAAGGTATTCACTACGCAAAGCTGAGCCAGGGGAACCTTGACGCCCCTGTATGCACTGACTGCCACGGCTCGCACACAGTAGTGCGCTTTGGCAGTAACAGGACCCTTATAGCGCAAAGATGCGGGAAATGCCATCCACAGACATTCGATATATATGCAAAAAGCGCTCATGGCAATGCCCTTTTTGACGAACACAATCAGGATGTGCCTGTGTGTATAGATTGCCACACAGCCCATAATATAGAAAACCCGCTTTCTCTGGATTACCGGGAGAAGATACCTGATTTATGCAGCAACTGCCACGCCAATAAAGCCATAATGGGCAAGTACGGGCTATCAACAGATGTGGTAAAGTCCTATTTGTCAGACTTCCACGGGGTCACTCTCAGTTTTTACAGAAAACAGAGGGAGAAGTCCGATAAACCTTCGAGGCTTATAGCAGTATGCACTGACTGTCACGGCACTCATAGTATCATCAGCGCCAGAAACATTGCCCCTGCTTTGGTGAAAGCCAACCTTGTCAAGAGATGCCAGGTATGCCACAAGGATGCAGCCGGGAATTTTCCCGACACCTGGCTCTCCCACTATGAGCCGACACTGACAAGTGCCCCGCTGGTCTTTATAATCAGCCTTATTTATAAAATATTTACGCCAATCCTGGCAATAGGGATCATACTGCAGATCATGCTGCACATCTGGAGATATGCAGTCAACCGGTGAGGGAGGACAGATGGCACATGAAAAAATCAGAAGATTCAGCAACTGGCGTATAGTTGAGCACTGGATGCTCCTGCTGACATTTGGGGTCCTTGTAATTACAGGACTGTCCCAGAAGTTCTACACCATTGATATCTCCCAGTGGATTATTTTCCATTTAGGCGGGATTGACCGTGCAAGGCTGATCCACAGATGCACAGGAGTAATATTTTCGCTCATTACTGTGGCGCACATACTCGCCGGAATCACCGGTATTGCATTAAAAAAGTGGCCGCCTTCCATGTTTATCAATAAAGAGGACATCAGCGACTTAATACACAATATCAGGTATTACCTCGGCATGGAAAAATCCCCTGCAGTATTCGGCCGCTACAATTACAGACAGAAGTTTGAGTACTGGGGCGTTCTGCATAGCGGCGTCCTTATGATGTTTACAGGGCTTATACTCTGGTTCCCCGCGCTTATCACCAGGTTCCTGCCCGGAGAGGTCATCCCTGCGGCAAAGGCACTGCATACAAACCAGGCGTTCCTGATGTTTCTCATCATCGCCTTGTGGCATATTTATAACTCGATATTCAGCCCTGAGGTATTCCCCCTGGATACAAGCATATTTACCGGCTGCATATCGCGGGAAAGGATGATACATGAACACCCTGTTGAACTGGAGAGTATTGAAGGGGGGCCGCGGGAGAGGGTTGTCCATGAATATCAGGAGGCAGGGACTGGCAGTTGACCTGTGTTTGTGCTTTTCATAATGCGAGTTCTATAATTATCCATGCGAACTGAAAGTGGGAGCTTGCGTAAGAGGATAACCCTTGCAGTAACGCTGGGCATGGCGATAATACTATTGAGCTTCGGGTTTGTAAGCCATTACATCGTTGAGAAAAATATAGAGGACTCGCTGGACAAGAAGCTTGTCCTTGCCCGTCTGATCCGCAATAACATAGACAGCATTATAAAAGACAACGTAAACCGTCTTTACGACATATCCCTTTCAGGCAGCGTAAATCTGAATGACGATAATTTAAATCCTGAAAGAGAAGCCCTGAGCACGGCATACAGATACTCCATATTTACAGACGGCGTATTCCTCCTGGATAAAAGCGGGAACGTTATTTTGAATTACCCGGAAAAGCTAAAGGACGCCAATATTAATCTCATGGGCATTGAACCCATCAGCCAGACGATTATAGGCGGCAGGCCGGTTGTATCAAATGTTTATACCACCGAAATCGAGAAGAGAAAGGTCATATTCGTACTGGCGCCGCTGAAGGACAAAAACGGCAGTCCTGTCGGGATTGCCGGCGGAGAGATTGATCCTACAAATCCCAGGCTTGCCCAGATGTTCCGGCTGATCAATATAGGGCAGAATGCCGTCATAGATATTATAGATTCAAATGGAGTGATCATAGCTTCGTCAAAGCCTGCCCGGGCCTTAACCTTTTGCGAACACCTGGATTATTTTATTCCGCTGGTGCGGGCCGACAAAGAAGGCGTCACAGCCTGTGATATACATAAAAAGATACATGTAACTTCGCATCTTGAAATGGCGCCCTGGGGTGTAGTCATTCAGGAACCCGAAGGAGACGTCTTTGCCTCAGCGGCAAAATTAAAAAAGCTTTTTTTTACGCTCGGTCTCATATTTGTCGGCGTAGCGTTCATATTGACCATCACTATAAGCCGCGGCATTATTGACCCGATAACCGAATTAATCAAGGCCACTGAACGGATAGCAAATGGGGAACTGACAAGGAAAATTCCTGTCCGGGGCAGTAATGAGATCAGGGCCTTGGGCCAGAGCTTTGAGGTAATGAGGGTGAAACTCGCTGATTCGCTTGAGAGTATCAAAAATCACAATGTTGAGCTTGAAAGACAGGTAATTGAGAGGACAAAAGAGATAAAGCACAGCAGGCAAAAGGTCCAGAATCTCTTAGGAAAAGTCATAACAGCCCAAGAGGAAGAGAGAAAAAGGGTTGCGCGGGGACTGCATGATCAGACGATGCAGTCACTGTCTGCTGTCCTGATAAAAATAGAGATGTGCAAGTTATTGGATGAACCTCCATCCAGGGAAAAGATCGAGGAGGTGAGGATTGTTATATATAACACCATCGGTGATCTTCGGACAATAATCCAGAACCTCAGGCCGTCTATACTGGATGACCTTGGACTGGAGGCTGCTATCAGATGGCTTATGGAAAAACACCTGAAGGGTTTAACATATTTCTTCAATATCATAGGTGACCAAGGCAGACGATTTGATCCCTATCTTGAAACTACGTTATTCCGGATAATACAGGAGGCCATCGTCAATATCGCAAGACATGCAGAGGCTGAAAACGTTTTTGTTATTATGAAGATAGACGAAAATGTTATCAATCTTGATATTGAGGATGACGGTAAGGGGTTCGACGTCAGGTCTGCCTTAAAGAGGACCGAAGACGGCAGGGGACTCGGCATACTTGGAATGCAGGAAAGGGCGCATCTTTTAGATAGTAAGGCGTTCATATATTCAGAGCCGGGATGCGGCGCACGAATAAGCCTGCGGATTCCATTAAAATTTTCTGGGGATAAATATGTCTAAGACAAGGGTCATGATTGCAGATGACCATGCATTGATGAGAGAAGGCATTATAGCTTTTCTGAAGTTTTATGATGATATTGAAGTTGTCGGCGAGGCATCAAACGGGCTTGAGGCGATAGAAAAGGTGGAAAAACTGAAGCCTGATGTGATTATTATGGACATATCAATGCCGGAGCTCGGCGGTATTGAGGCAACGGTCGAGATCAAGAAGAGACAGCCTGATATCAAGGTGCTCATATTGAGTCAATATGATGATAAGGAGTACGTGAGCCGGCTCTTGAAGGCCGGCGTTTCAGGCTATATACTGAAACAGGCAGTGGGCACAGACCTCATCACCGCCATCAGAGCGGTTGCAAAGGGGGAATCCTATCTCTATTCATCAATCGCCACGAAGGTCATTGACGGATATCTCGGCAGGTTTGGAGAAATATCAGTCGAAGACCCCTACGAAAAACTCACTGACAGGGAAAAGCAGGTACTGAAACTGATTGCCGAGGGACACAGCCATAAGGAAATCGCCGAGATGTTAAATATAAGCACGAAGACTGTTATCGCACATCAGACCAATATATCTGAAAAGCTTGACCTGCATTCCCGTGCGGCCCTGATAAAATTTGCGATTATGAAAGGGATTATCAAGCTCGATATGTAGTTGAAAGGATCATCTGATTTTATATTCCTTGATCTTTGATCTGAGCGTATTGCGGTTGATTCCGAGCACCTTTGCAGTTTTCAACTGATTATTGTTTGTTTTTTTTAAAACAATGCTGAGCAGGGCCTTTTCGACCTCCGAAAGAACAGTATTATAGAGATTGCAGCTGCTTATAGTGGTCAAATCCTTCAGGCAATGCTGCAATTTTTCTTCAAGGAAGTCTTTGATGGAATAGCATTTGTCTTCCTCGATCAGCAGGTCCTTATTTTCTATTATTGTTCCGCTTGAAAGCACACAAGCCCTCTTTATGACATTCTCCAACTCACGCACATTGCCGGGCCAGTCATATTTCAGGAGCAGGACCTTTGCGTCCCTTGATAATTCCTTCTCTCCTGTCTCCAGCTTTACAGTAGTTTCCCTGAGGAAGTTTTTTGCAAGAAGAGGTATGTCCTCTTTTCTCTCGCGCAGCGCCGGGAGCTTGATCTGAACAACATTAAAGCGGTAATAGAGGTCTTCCCTGAACTGTCCGTTTTTTACGGCAGCAACAAGATCTTTATTGGACGCTCCTATAATCCTTACATCGGCCTTGATGGTGACGTTACTTCCCAAAGGGGTGAATTCCTTTTCCTCGAGAAAACGCAGCAGCTTTGCCTGCAGATCAGGTCCTATCTCGGAAATTTCGTCAAGGAAAAGAGTCCCCGTGTTTGCCGTCTCTATTTTACCTTCCTTGTCTTTTATTGCTCCTGTGAAGGCCCCCTTTTTATAGCCGAAGAGCTCTGATTCAATAAGGTCATTTGGGATGGCTGCGGAATTTATTGCGATAAAAGGGCCGAGAGAACGGCTGCTGTTTAAATGAATTGCCTTTGCTACAAGTTCCTTGCCTGTACCGCTTTCTCCGGTTATCAGAACAGTGATGTCTTTAGAGGCGACTTTCCCGATCTCTTTGAAAACCTTGAGCATTTTAGGGCTTTTGCCGAGCATCTGCGGATTTTCCGTCTCGAAAGCGGCTTTTTTGAGTTTCTTTAATTCTTCTCTGAGGGAGAGTTCCCGGAAGGCTTTTTCAATAACTATTTTCAGCTCTTCGACGTCAAAGGGTTTTTCAAGATAATCATAAGCGCCTTCCTTCATTGCTGTTATAGTGCTCTGCATTCCGGCGTTTGCGGTTATCATAATGACAATGGTATTTGGGTTGGAAGCGCGTATCTCCCTCAGCCCATCAAGCCCATCGCCGTCAGGCAGGATTATATCGAGCAGCGCGATATGGGTGTTCTCCTGTACAGCCTTTAGTCCTGAGGCAAGCTTTGTCCTTGAGGTTATTTTGTAACCTGAGGGTTCGAGGGCTTTTTTGATGACCCAGATGATGCTTTCATCGTCATCAATCACTAATATATTTTTATCCATTGTATTCAAACGGTATGTAAAGATGAAAAACCGTCCCCCTGTTTACCAGACTTTCTACCTTGATGAATCCGCCGTGGTCTTTGACGGCCTTTTTTGAAAAAGAAAGCCCTATGCCGGTCCCTGTTTTTTTCTTTGTATAAAAGGGAAGAAATATTTTTTTCAGGTCCTTTTCAGGAATTCCCTTCCCCGTATCTTTTATGGAGATCAAAACCCATCTTTTTATCTTGCCCTGGTCAATGACGGATTCTTTTGAGGGACTTGTTGTAATTTCAAGCCCACCGCCTTTTTTCATTGATTCAACGGCATTTTTGATAATATTGAGGAAAACCTGTAAAAGCCTGGCTTCGTCTCCCTGTATCTGTGGAAGGCTTGGGTCATAGATTCTTTTTACCGAAATCCCCGCCTTCAGGATAGCGGTGTTCATTATAGCCAGAGCCTTTTCCAGCGCTTCATGTATGTTTACCGGATGTAAGGTTGGGTTTTTGCATATTGCAAGATAATCACGGAGAATTGAATTTAACCTGTCGGTTTCCCTGATAATAAGGTCTGTGTATTCGTTAATGTTCGCATCCTGGGCAATATTGCGTAATAACTGGGCAGCGCCTTTGATGCCGCCAAGGGGATTTTTTATCTCGTGCGCTATTGTTCCGAGCAGATAAACGGCAGAGTCGAAATCATAATCATAATCTTCTCTCTCGGCTATATTTATGTTTTCCGATATGGACAATATGGCCCCGTCAATCCTGTCATCTATAAAAAAAGGCGATAGGCTGAAGTCTATATTGATAGGCTGCCCGACATTCAAACTTACGGATTTGCCCCTCAGAGACCGACCTTCATTTATTGTTTTTTTTATTAAAGGTGAAATGGTTTTTTCGCTGTGAAAGATTTGCAAGAGTTTTTTCCCTATGATATCTTTGGAACTTTTCCGAAGCAGCTCTTCCCCGCTTTTATTGACATAGGTTATTTTTGCTTTTTTATCAAAAAGAATGATCGTTTCCTTAAGACTGTTAATAATTGCGTCAGGTGAAATCATTTTATTTAGGATTACAGGAATAATATCACAAATATATGAATCAAGGGCTTTTAGGTCTATAACTGCCTGAAAACCCTTTTTTACTGGTGAGCCGTGCAGGATTCGAACCTGCGACCCGCTGATTAAGAGTCAGCTGCTCTACCAACTGAGCTAACGGCCCGTCTAATCACTGATTACAAATCACTGTGAATTTTGCGCGGTAAAATTCACTTGGCGCGCCTGAGAGGATTCGAACCTCCGGCCCTCAGCTCCGGAGGCTGATGCTCTATCCACTGAGCTACAGGCGCAAGTTCGTTATCCGTAATGCGTAACCGGCAATGAGCAGGGACTATAGTGTTAAAATTTTTTCTCATTACGCTTCACGCTTTACACATCACGATTTTTTGGGGTGAGCGAGGGGACTCGAACCCCCAACAACTGGAACCACAATCCAGTGCTCTAACCATTGAACTACGCTCACCATATAAAAACTATTTTATAGTTAAACAGAATTTTTGTTTTCAGTCAACAAAATCCGCCCGCTGAACACCGCACATTTCCGGCATCCCATATAAATGGCGCGCCTGAGAGGATTCGAACCTCTGGCCTACTGCTTAGAAGGCAGTTGCTCTATCCAGCTGAGCTACAGGCGCAATATAAAAAAGGAGGGAAAGTGAGGGTTAATTATAAGAGGTTGGCGGAAATTGTGTCAACCCGAAAAATGCACCCGAAAAATGTATTTTGGGGGTGCATTATGCGGGCTGAAAAGAAGGGACGCTATTTCTTCCGGACGATCCGGTTTTTTGCATTGACGTGGACGATCTTCGGCTTGAAGTCTTGTATCTCGCTTTCATCGAAATAGCTGTAACAAAAGATAATGACCTTGTCGCCGACAACGCCTTTTCTTGCAGTTGGCCCGTTCAGACATATTTCGCCGGAGTTTTTTTTGCCGGGGATGATATAGGTCTCGAAGCGCTCTCCGTTATTTACATTGCTGATCATTGCCTGCTCATAGGGAAGCATGCCGGCGTCATTTAAAACGGCTTCGTCAATGGTGATGCTTCCTTCATACGCTATATTCGACTCGGTAATCGTCGCCATATGGATCTTGGACCTCAACATGCACCTCAGCATGAGGACTCCGGCAGACTAACAGTGAACAGTGAACAGTGAACAGTATTTAAAAATCCTGATAGCTGATAGCTGATAGCTGATAGCTGTCTTTTTCTCATTCTATTATCTTTGGTACCCGGTAAAATTTGTCTGTCCTGTCAGGGGCGTTCATCAGCGCATCTTCTCTGTCAAGAGAATCCCCCTGCAGGTCTTCACGCACGACATTACTGAGCAATATGACATGGGACGTGGGCTCTACATTGACGGTGTCCAACTCATTGAGTTTATCCACATAATTCAAAATGCCGTCTATCTGGTTTGCAAAGAGTGTTTTTTCTTCTTCGGTCACAGACAGCCTGGCAAGCCGCGCCAAATGTTCAATCGATATCTTCATCAGCAGATTATCCTATAATTTAGTCAGATTCGCAAGTTTCAGCGAAAGTCTTTTCAGGCCGATAGCGGGGAAATTGACCATTACCTTCTGGTCTTCTCCGTTCCCGTAACAATCACGGACAACACCTACTCCCCAGACAGGATGCTTCACCCTGCACCCTGAATCAAAGTACGGCCGCACCTTTGTCGGCTCAGGTTTTTTTTTGGCATTTAGGACGCATCTAAGCACAGTGGCTGCAGTGACTTTTTCGGTCCGCTTGCAGCGTGCCTTCGGTATGTCCTGCAAAAACCGTGAAGGCTCCTGCTCCTGCAATTTGACATATAACCTTCTTTTGCGGGCGCCGGTAAGCACAAGAAAATCCTTTGCCCGTGTAATGCCCACATAAAAGAGCCTTCGTTCTTCGGATATCTCGTCATTGCTGCCGTTCGCCTTAAAATACGGGAGAAGCCCTTCTTCCATGCCTGTCACAAAAACAACGGGGAACTCAACGCCTTTTGCATTATGTAAAGGCATCAGGGAAATATAATTACCTTCCGGGATATGGTCGGAATTCGTCAACAATGAGGCCTTATCAATAAACTCCTGAATATTTTTCCCCTCAGATGCGCTGATGAGTTCAACGATGTTTTGTCTGCGTTCCTCATTGAGCATTGCCATATACCCTGATTTATCCGCCACGTTCTTCAAAATATCAGATGCGCTTTTATAGTTTCGAGAAGACAGCTTTTCGACCATGCGCACGAATCTGCTCAATTTATCTTTTGTTGAAGGCACAATACTGTTGCTCTTGATACAAAACCTGATGGCGTCAAAAAGACAGAGCGATTTTTTCTTTGCCTCATTTTCAATCTTCAAAAGGGTAGCCGTCCCTATCCGCCGTGCCGGTATATTGATGACCCTCCTGAGGCTGACATTGTCCCCATGGTTTATGACCAGACGGACATAGGCGATAAGATCTTTGATATCTTTTCTCTGGTAAAAGCTGATCCCACCCGCAATGCAATAGGGCAGACCCGCTTCTCTCAGGGCGTCTGCTATTGCCTTTGACTGAAGATTCACGCGGTATAATATTCCAATGTCCTTATAGGTATAACTTCCCTTCAGGTACAGTTCCCTGATGATCTTTGCAATATGCTTCGCCTCTTCTTCCTGTGTGTTGAGCCAGCAGAAACGTACCATTTCCCCATTTTTTCTCTCTGTCCAGAGCTTCTTTTTCTCTCTTTTATCATTCAGCGCAATAACAGCATTGGCAACTTCAAGAATATTTTGCGTAGAACGATAATTCCTTTCGAGTCTGACCACCTTTGTGCCGGGGAAATCCTTCTCAAAATTCAGGATATGTTCCACGTCAGCGCCTCTGAATTTGTAGATGCTCTGATCATCGTCCCCAACAGCGCAGATGTTCCTGTGCTGCATTGCCAGCAGTTTTATGAGGTTGTATTGCGCGCAATTTAAATCCTGGAACTCATCTACCAGCAGATATGGGAGCTGGTCCTGATATTTTTTCAGGAGATTCGGTTTTTCTTCAAACAGCTTTACTGTCAGCATGATCAGGTCGTCGAAATCAAGGGCGTTGCTCCTTTTCAGTTCATCCTGATACCTGACGTAAACTTTGGCGAGTCTCTCATCAAAACCGTATCCATCGCCCGAAGAAAGAAAATCATCCGCACCGACCAGCGACGCCTTCAAAAAGTTGATCCGTGAAGAAACCCCTTTATAGAGCGCCTCATATATCTTGAATTCCTTTAGAATATGCCGTATGAGATTACAGCGGTCGTCTTCATCGTATATCGAAAAATTATTTCCATAACCGATTGCCTTTATCTCCTTCCTTAATATTCTGCTGCACTGGGAATGCAGAGTCCCTATCCAGAAGGATTTCAAGTCTTTGCCGACAAGGGTTCTAACCCTGTCGCTCATTTCTCCGGCAGCCTTGTTTGTAAAGGTCACCGTAAGGATTGATTCAGGGGAGAGCTTTTTGGATTTAACAAGGTGCGCAAATTTATGGGCAATGACCCTTGTCTTGCCGCTTCCGGCGCCGGCCAGCACCAATAGCGGACCATCCATGTATTCAAGGACTTCTCGTTGCTGGGGATTTAGATCTTGCATTAAACTTTCTTTTGACATTTATTTGCTCCGGCCTGTTGTTTTAGAATAACAGATTTAAGCCTTTTTAATCTATGCTGCGGGTTTAAAATGCTCTGTTATTACTCAACAGTTACGCTCTTTGCGAGGTTCCTCGGCTGGTCGACATCGCAGCCCCTCAACACTCCAATATGATAAGCAAGCAGTTGAAGAGGTATCGCCAGAAGCATCGGCGTCAGGTATGGATTGGAATCAGGGATCTTAATGCAGTTTTTGGCGAGATCGCAGACTTCTCCGTTGCTCTCATTTGTTATTGCGATGACCTTCCCTCCCCTGCTGTTGACCTCCTGTATATTGCTCATCATCTTTTCAAAAAGGGCATCTTTGGGGGCGAGCATTACTACCGGGAGTTCCTCGTCAATAAGGGCGATCGGCCCGTGCTTCATCTCACCTGCAGGATAACCTTCGGCGTGTATATAGGATATCTCCTTGAGTTTCAGGGCGCCCTCAAGCGCTATCGGGTAGTTGATGCCCCTGCCGAGATAAATAAAACCCCTTGCCTTGAAGTAGTCTTTTGCCATGACCTTGATCATTTCTTCAGTTGCCAGTGTCTTTTCGATTTTGCCGGGCATCAGGAGAAGCTCGCCCAGAAGTTCTTTTGATTCCTCTGTTCCCAGGGTTCCTCTTGCCTGTCCTAGGGCTATCGCCAGAAGATACAGGGACATAACCTGGGTGAGAAACGCTTTTGTGGATGCAACCCCTATTTCAGGACCGGAATGCGTATAAAAAACCGCATCCGCCTCTCTCGCAGAGGTGCTGCCGACAACATTGCATATTGTGAGAGTTTTTGCGCCGAGACTCCTTGCCTCACGCTGCGCTGCAAGGGTATCGGCTGTTTCACCTGATTGTGTGATGACCACCATCAGATGCTCCGGGGTGATAAGGGGTTTACGGTATCTGAACTCCGATGAGACATCAACTTCAACCGGCATTCTTGCAATACCTTCTATCATATATTTCCCTGCAATGCCCGCATGCCACGAGGTCCCGCAGGCCACGATAAAAATCTTTTTGATATCCCTCAGAAAATCCCCTGACAGGCCGAATTCATACAGGTTCACCCTGCCGTCTTCCATCGAGAACCTCCCTCTGATGGTATCGCCGACAGCGCGGGGTTGTTCAAATATCTCCTTGAGCATGAAATGCCTGTAGCCGCCTTTTTCTGCCATCGAAGGACTCCAGGTTATGGATTTCACCTCTTTCTGCACCGGCATTCCATCAAGGTCTGTAACAACCACTCCGTCACCGGTAATTACCACCATCTCGCCTTCATCAAGGAACATCACTTCTCTTGAATGATGCAGGAAGGCAGGCACATCGGATGCCAGGAAATATTCCCTGTCGCCAAGCCCTACTACGAGCGGACTGTCTTTTCTGACTCCAACAATCTTCAGGGGCTCTTTCTCGTTCATAACAGCAATGGCATAGGCCCCTTTCACCTCTTTTAACGCTGCCCTGACTGCATCTTCAAGCGAAAGGGTTTCAGTATAATCCCTGATCAAATGACATAGCGCCTCTGTGTCTGTGTCTGATTCGAACAAATATCCCTTGCCGGTCAACTTCTTCTTTAGCTCGAGATAATTTTCAATGATGCCGTTATGGACAACAACAATACCGCCTGAACGGTGAGGATGCGCATTCTCTTCAGAAGGCTTGCCATGGGTCGCCCATCGCGTATGTCCTATGCCTCCCCTGCTCACCAGTCCTTTTGCCTCTACTATGGATGCCAGGTCCTTTATTTTCCCCTTGCACCGTATGACGTCTATGCCTTTTTCAGAGAAAAAAGCAATGCCCGCAGAGTCGTAACCCCTGTATTCAAGGCGTTTGAGGCCCTCAAGGATAACAGTGACAGCGTTTTTGTTTCCTATATATCCGATTATTCCGCACATACTTAATAGTTGGTACTTAGTAATCAGCAGTAAAGAAATAATTCCCTTGGCGACTTGCTGCATCTACTGACTACTTCTTGTTCTTTGCTCCTTTATCTTTTAATTTTTTAACTGCCCAGTCTTTTATGTTTTTCTGCTCGACTCTGCTGAGGGCAAGGCTCTGGGGTGGAACATCCCTGGTAATCGTAGACCCTGCGGCAATATAAGCGCCCCTGCCTATCCTGACCGGCGCAACGAGCTGTGAATCGCTGCCGACGAACACACCTTCGTCAATAACCGTCATGGATTTCTTTTTCCCGTCATAGTTGCACGTAATGGTCCCAGCGCCGATATTGACGTTTCTGCCGATTCTGGCGTCACCGAGGTAGCTTAAATGCGAGGCCTTGGAGCCGGCGCCGATAACCGCTTTCTTGAGTTCCACGAAATTCCCTATCCTGGCGTCTACTCCTACTTCCGAGCCAGGCCGTATATGAGCAAAAGGGCCCACTGTCGCCCCGGCCCTTACCCGTGATTCTTCTATCACTGTAGAATCTTTGATAACAGCTTTATCATCTATCCTGCTACAGCTGATTCTCACATTCGGATAGATGGTTACTCCCCTGCCTATTGTGGTACATCCGTCAATATACACATTGGGATACAGCGTTGTCTCTGCGCCGATTAAAGCGTGAGGATGGATAAAAACCGAACCTGCATCAAGGACGTTTACGCCTCTTGTTATCCATTTCTCTATAATAGTTTTTTCCATAATCCGTGACGCCCGGTACAGTTCCTGTTTCGTGTTTATGCCCATAAACTCCTGTTCAATGCCGATGCACAGCGCAGAGGTCTTAAAACCCTTCTGCAAAGACAGGGCAATAATATCAGTCAGATAATATTCACCCTTTTCCCTGTTTATCTGTATATCGCAAAGAAGAGGGAGACGGTCATGATTTATTGCGTATACCCCGCTGTTGACCTCGTGTATCTTTTTTTGAGCTGCATTCGCAGCTTTGTGTTCTGCAATCGAAAGAACTTTCCCTGAAGCATCCCGTATGATCCTGCCGTAATCCTCGGGATTTTTCGCTAAAAACGAAAGCACGGAAACAGCGCCCTTGTTTTTTTGATGCAGTTTCAGAAATTTTTTAATTGTTCCGGCGCTTATCAGCGGGGTGTCGCCATTGAGGATTATCAGAACGCCCTGAAAGCCCCTGAGGGCCTGCCTTGCGCACAGAACAGCATGTCCCGTGCCTTTCGGCTCCCGCTGAAGCACATAGGAAACATCCGGCACAGCAAGTGTTTTTTGTATAAGATCATCGTGCCTGCCGGTCACTACCACAATATGTTCGCATTTCAGTTTCCGGGCCGTATCAATAACGCTCTCGAGCATCGGTATTCCGCATACCTTATGCAGTACCTTGGGAAGGCTTGAGCGCATTCTCTTGCCGAGACCGGCAGCAAGGATTACGCAGGCAGTCTTCACTCCCGAACCTCTTTGATCATGTTAGGCGCGGCTATCCCTCCCGAAAGTATTATCTTTATCCCCTCATCGATCGGTATCTCAGTATAAAAAACATTATCCTCGCTCACAAGGACTATCTCGCCCAGATAAAGGTTATTTGTCGGCACATAAACAGCCCTCAGACACAACTCAGCGCTGTTTTGGCAGGTCATGACCGTGCTTTCCTTTGTCAGAAATCCGAATGCGTATATGCCCTTTCTCGGATATTCGATGATGACAAACCTTTTAAACGAAGTAGTTTTGCTCTCAGGAGAGAACGCGTCTACCAGTTGTTTGACAGCTGTATAGAAGCCCTTGAAAACAGGCAATTTTAAAAAAATATTTTCAAGGCCTTTTATTACTTTTTTGCCGAATACGTTTGTGGATATTATGCCGATAAGGAAGATAAGGATAATTGCCGAGACAAACCCCATTCCCGGCGTATAATAACCAAGCATCCTGGAATAGAAAGGTTCAAGCAGGCTGTCGACAAATGTAAAAAACTTGCCTATGACCAGGATAGTGATAATTGCAGGGATCGAGACAAAAAGACCTGCGATGAATTTTCTCTTAAATGTAGCGCTGAGTGATGAATTCATTATTTGTTATGAACCCAAAAAATGTATTTGAATTATATTCGCAGGGGCACGAATGCCTTCAAAGTCTTTTGATTTCAACAGGATTTTCCAGTATGCCGTAATACAATTTACAATCGCTGAAAGAATAATTATATGCAGGTTAAAAATTGTATTCCGGCATGTAAAAGGTGTTGCTGCAAAATACTTTTCAGCCATCCATGCCCCTGCTGACTGCATTTTTTGGGTGAATGATCAAGATGATTTGCCGATCTGCTCGGCAACTTCGTCGGGTATGTCAAAGTTGGCGTAGACATTCTGAATATCTTCATGGTCCTCAAGCGCATCCATAAGCCGTATCATCTGTTCCGCCGGCTTTTGATTCAAAACCACATAATTTTGCGGAATCATCGTTACCTCTGCGGATTCGATGGGGAGGTTTGCCTTTTCAATGGAGGTCTTTACGTTATTCATATCTTCAGGAGCGGTAATAATCTCGTAATTATCTTCCTGAAAGTCGTTTTTCATATCTTCAGCCCCTGCCTCAAGCGCAACAGACATTACCAGGTCCTCGGAAGCCTTTGCCTTATTCACCAGGATGTATCCCTTTTTATCGAACATCCAGGAAACGCATCCTGTCTCGCCAAGGCTGCCGCCGCTTTTTGACATAATCATACGTATTTCCGGAAGCGTCCTGTTTTTGTTATCGGTCATGACCTCTATCATAATCGCTACACCTGCCGGGCCGTATCCCTCATAGACAAATTCTTCATAGGACACCCCTGGAAGTTCTCCTGTGCCCTTCATAACAGCCTTCTTGATATTGTCATGGGGCATGTTCACTTCTTTGGCCTTTTCAATTGCAGTACGCAATCTCGGATTACCCATGGGGTCGCCGCCGCCAAGCCGTGCAGCAATCGAAATCTCCTTTACTATCTTGGTAAATACCTTTCCTCTTTTTGCATCAGTATCAGCTTTTTTATGTTTTATCGACGCCCACTTGGAATGTCCTGACACAAATTCCTCCAGAATTACTTTGATTGAGATTTTCCAGTTGATCTCTTACAGGCTCTTAACCGCGCTGACTTCAAATATTTAGTTATTTTTATAATAATTGCAAGTGGTTTATACTGTCAAGGCTCAGGCCTCGATTCCGTATTCCTTTATCTTGGCCAGAATGGTCTTGTAACTAACCTGCAACAGTTCAGACGCCCTGCTCTTGTTGCCTTTTGTTTCTTTTAATGCCTTGCCTATCCGCTGCGTCTCCGCAATCCTCACCGCCTCCCGGACAGAATCCTCAAGAGTCCCATCCATCGGAAGGTTACTCAAATAGCTTTCAAATAACATCTGCCTGTTTAATACGATATTATCCTGAGTAATCGTATCTCCTTCACAGAGGATTATCGCCCTTTCTATACAGTTTTCGAGTTCTCTTACATTTCCTTTCCACGGATAGTTGATCAGGATTTGAAGGGCCTCAGGCGCAATGGTCTTTTTACCTGATTTCAACTCGGAACAATAGTTATCGAGAAAATATTCAACGAGCATAGGGATATCATCTTTCCTCTCCCTCAAAGGAGGTATAACGATTGGAAATACGTTCAGCCGGTAAAACAGGTCTTCCCTGAAGAGTTTCTCTTCAACCGCCTTTTCAATGTCCCTGTTACTTGCAGCAATTATCCTCACATCGATCTTGACTGACTTTACGCCTCCAATGCGTTCGATCTCTCCCTCCTGTATCACCCGCAAGAGCTTTGCCTGAAGTGAAAGGTCCATCTCCGCTATTTCATCAAGAAATATCGTTCCTTTATCGCCAAGCTCAAATTTCCCGAGTTTCCTTGCGTCTGCGCCGGTGAAAGCGCCTTTTTCATGTCCGAAGAGTTCTGACTCCAGAAGCTCTCTGGGTATTGCGGCACAGTTTATGGGGACAAAGGGATAATCTCTTCTGGGGCTCAGATTGTGGATTGCCCGGGCAAACAGTTCCTTTCCCGTGCCGCTCTCACCGAGCAGGAGAACCGTTGTTTTCGCAGGCGACACCTTCTGAACTTTCTGGGCAACTTCATGAAGGCAGGGACTCTTACCGATTATTTTCGGGATGCCCAGCCTCGAGGACAGTTCATCCTTTAAAAGTATATTCTCGGTAAGCACCCGCTGGACCTCAAGCGCCCGATTTATGAGCAGAAGCAGATGGTCTGTATCAAAGGGCTTTGTAATGAAATCAAACGCCCCCTCTTTCATCGCGGTGACAGCAGTCTCGATTGTTCCAAAGGCAGTCATTACAATCACCGGAGTAAGCTGGTTTTCTGTCTTGGCGATCTTAAGCACCTCTATCCCGTTCTTTTTAGGGAGCTTCAGATCAGTCAGGATGAGGTCAAACCTGTTTTCCTTTATCTGCCGTATCCCTTCCTGTCCATCCCGTGCGATAACAATACAGTATCCTTCAGCCTCAAGGGTTTCCCTGAGCATCTGCACTAAAGACTCTTTATCTTCAATAATCAGTATCATCCGCACTATATCACCAATGCATCACCATCATATTTTGGCGTCTTTTAATGCCTGACCGCAGGGACAGGCAGAGGCGGAAAAATCCTGCGCAAAAAAAGCCTTCAGCAGCGTTTTTATTTTTTCCGTTGACCTTTTCATTGATTCAACGACCTCGGTTGCTGTAAGCTTTTTCTCCGAGATACCGGCGGCATAGTTTGTTATGACCGATATGCCGGCAAAACATATCTCCAGTTCTCTGGCAAGCACAGCCTCGGGCATACCGGTCATGCCTACCACATCAGCGCCCATAGTCGAAAATGCCCTGATCTCGGCTGCGGTTTCCAGCCTCGGACCATTCACACATATATATGTGCCGTTCCTGATGACCCTGATCCCTGTTTTTTCCGATACAGCAAAAATATGTTCCCGAAGGTCGGGGCAAAAGGGGTCTGTAAAATCCACATGGACCACCTCATTGTCAGCATAAAATGTCGAATGTCTGCCTGATGTTATATCAATGATTTGATCCAGCGCAACGATGCTGCCCGGTTTCATCAAGCTGCTGATACTGCCTGAAGCGCCGATAGAGAGAATTTTTTTTACGCCAAGCTCTCTGAATCCCCATATATTCGCACGGTAATTTATCTTATGCGGCGCAATATGGTGAAGAGAACCATGCCTTGGAAGAAATGCAATTTCAATTCCTTCTGCCTCGCCAATCCTGTAATAATCAGATGGAAGGCCGTATGGGGTTGACATCCTTCTGTTTTCCTTTATTGTAATCCCCTCAATATCATAAATACCGCTTCCGCCTATTACGCCTATCATTCAGGTCTCCCAATGCTTTTAAGTAATTGTTGAATTTTAACATAATAAAATAGAAAAAATCGGCTCGAATACTATTTTCCGCCTTGGATATACGGTTGCGAACATTATACATCTGAGTATATTTATCAACACTATCCTCAGGTTCCCTCCTTGATAATAAAGAATATTTTATCTGGCATCATATTTGCTTATTTATATAGATATTATGCGTGCGCAAAGAACAATAAAAAATGAAATATCCTTTGAAGGCATCGGTCTTCATACCGGCAAGCTCGCAGGGGTAACATTAAAGCCTGCGGCGAGGGATACAGGGGTAATATTCATCAGAACTGACAAGCCTATGCTCATAAAGGCATATGTAGGTTCAGTCGTCGATACTGCTTTTGCTACAACAATCGGGCATAACGGCATAAAAATCAGGACGATCGAACATCTTGTGGCGGCGCTTGCCGGACTGGGAATCGATAATATCTATATTGAAGTGAACGGTCCCGAAATACCTATCCTTGATGGAAGCTCAACAGAGTTTATCAACATCATACTTAAAGGCGGCATCGCAAAGCAGGGGAAAAAGAGACCTTACTTAAGGATTAAGAGGCCATTTGCTTTTGAAGATGGGCACTCAAAGATCGTTGCGTTTCCTTACAAAGGCGTCAGAATAACATACAGGATCAGTTTTAACCATCACGGTATCGGTGAACAAAAGATCAGCCTGGATATTAGTGAAGAATCCTTTGCCAGGGAAATAGCGCCTGCAAGAACTTTCGGTTTTCTGAAAGATATAGAATACCTTCGCACAAACGGCCTTGCAAAAGGCGGCTCACTGGAGAACGCCATTATTCTCGGAGAAAACGAGATTCTGAACTCAACAGGATTGCGGTTTCCTGATGAATTTGTCCGCCACAAAGTCCTTGATACCATTGGTGATTTTTCACTTCTTGGCTTCCCAATCTACGGCCATATAATAGCCAGCAAATCAGGTCACTCCAGTAATGTAAAATTTCTAAAGAAATTACTTTCAAATCCGGATTCCTGGGATATCATATTAGAGGCTGAGGAAAAGATTTCCAGAAGCCCTGCATTGCAAATAAATTTTTAATATCAATGAGTTGAATCTGTCTATTTTTTTTCGCCACAATTCTGCCTAATTATGCTAATATAATTAAAAAAAAGGCTGGAGAACCACAATTCTCCAGCCATAGAAGAAAGAACAGATAACTTATTTTTTCTTCTTCGGAGCTGCTTTCTTTGCTGCTGCTTTTTTTGCCGGAGCTGCTTTCTTTGCTGCTGGTTTCTTTACCGCCATGTTCTTCACCACCTTTCCATCCCCGGAATACGGGGAAAAGTAAGTTAAAGCTTCCCCATCAGCATTATTTTATCCCCTGACAGAAGCTTTCCGAGTTCAATATCTCCGCTTTCTTTTTTGCCTTTAAACTCATTTTCATCAATTACAGAAATATGCACCTTCTTGCCGAACTTCTCTTCAACATCACTGACACTTTCCATGGGCAGTGAATTCACACCCACAAGAAGGAGATTTACGGCGTCAGCATCCTCACTTTCCGCATAAGGACCATAGATAAATGCGAGTTTTATATTGGATGTTTTCAGCAAAGCCTTAAGCGCCCCGTGAATTCCCTGTGACTTTGCAATAAGGTTTTTTAATTCTGCAAACAGCGGTGATTTCTTTTCCGCCTGAAAATACTTCAGATTCGCCACCCTCTTACTTATCAGAATCCCCATTTTTTCGAGCTTATCCAACTCTCTCTTGACTCCCGAAGGGTTTTTCCTTAATAGCGTTGCAATTTCTCTAACGTAAAACTTTTCTTCGGGATTGTTTAAGAGAAGTGCAAGAACCTCAGCCCTGATCGCCGAGGAGAATAAACTTGTTAATGTAGTTCGCGCTGGTTTTGTCATCATCTGTTTATATTTATATCACAATCCTTTTATGTTTGTCAACAAAAAAATAACAAATTAAAACATTTTTTATTTTTACAAGAACAGTCGTATTCCAAATGTCTAACGCCGTTGTATAAATTGCATACAACGTTATCATATTCCAAAACAATAAAACAGTTGTCTGCGCTGATTGGATACGCCTTAAATACAACTGTTCCAATGGTTAAACAATGATTTACAATAGAAGCAAGTCTGTTTCATCCTGTAAATATCCACCAGCAGATATATCTTCGGCCCTGACACAGGCATGACAGAAATGATGAGGGTTAACCCAAAAAATGCAATCAGCATGGACATGGATGACTGAAAAGTATTTTGCCCGCCACCTTATACATGCCGGAATACAATTTGAGATTTGCACATAAGTTGAGCGATTCTTTTAAAAATAACCTTATTAGACAGGGCGTGGCGCCAAAAACTTAATCACCCAATGAGTGTCATTGTCCGACCCCCTGATCAAGTCAGAGGGCATGCTTGATGCGGGGGTCAAGCCGGACAATGACAGAATAAATTTGTTTTGACTTTTGACGCCCTGGACAAAAAGGGAGTCGTAGAATGACAAAAAGCATAAGAATCGCTCAATTGGGGCTGCATATAATTATTCTTTCAGCGATTGTAAATTGTATTACGGCATACTGGAAAATCCTGTTGGAATTTCCAGACTTTGAAGGCATTCGTGTCCATGCGAGCATAATTCAAATGCATTTTTCGGGTTAAAAAAACCACAGGTCCGGCAGAATCATCTATTTTCCTGAGAGGCTTCTGTCATAGAGCTCTTTTCTGCTGATGCCGTACTCCCCTGCAATCCTCTTTACTGCCTCTTTTCTCCCCAGCCCTCTCCTTAGGAGAGTCCTGATCTCGATCAGGGCATCCTCAATCGTATTCCTTTTCTCCTCAGGCCTGCCTTCCAGCACAATGACATATTCACCGGCAATCTTCGAGGATTCAAGCTGCTCAAGGATGACTGTTGCAGTCCCCCTGGATACCTCTTCATAAAATTTGGTGATCTCTTTTATGACAACCGCTCTCCTGTCCTGGTAAATTTCTCCAATGTCAACCAGTGTCTCGCGTATCCTGTGCGGGGCCTCATAAAGCACAATCGTCCGGGGATCAAGGCTGAGCTTTTTCAGCTCCTTTAATCTCTGGGACTCCTTTGCCGGCAGGAATCCCCGGAATATAAAGGCGTCTGTTGAAAAGCCTGATATGGAAAGCGCTGCGATAGCTGCTGTTGGCCCGGGAATAGGGACAACCGTAATGCCTTCTTCAATGGCCTTTCTGATAAGTACATTCCCAGGGTCGGATATTCCAGGAGTGCCTGCATCAGAAATAAGCGCAACAGTTTGCCCGGAATTGAGTATCCTGAGCGTTTCCTCTGCCTTTACCTTCTCCTTCTCTCCCCAGTAGCTGATCAGGGGCTTCGATATAGCGTAGTGGTTGAGCAGTTTCAGCGAATGTCTTGTGTCTTCGGCAGCTATGACATCGACTTCTTTCAGCACCCTCAACGCACGTAAGGTAATGTCCTCAAGATTGCCAATAGGTGTTGAAACAATATAGAGTGTACCCTTCACTATTGGTTCAGCATCTTTCTCAGTTTTTTATCTGTCCTTATAATCTCGTCCGCATCATCCCCTGTAAGTTCCCAGGTATATTCGTCCTTTGCAGAACGTCTCAGCTTGATCTTTACGGGTTTTTTGAGTTTGACCTGCTGCAACTCCAGCTGTTTTTTAAACTGAAAAGCATCCTTCTCGGCAGTATATGCTGCAGGGGAAAAGAAACTGAGCGACAAGGCAATGATTACAATACTGATACGTCTCATTAATAACTCCTGTATCTGTTGGTTATGGGAAAACGTCTGTCCCTGCCAAAGGCCCGTGAAGTGATCTTTATGCCTGGCGGGGCCTGTCTTCGCTTATACTCGCTTTTGTCCACCATTTGAATTACTTTTCCTGCACATTCAGGGTCACAGCCCGTCTTCAGTATATCCTCAAAGCTGACCTCATCTTCAATATAGGCCTTGAGTATTGGATCGAGCATTGAATAGGGCGGGAGTGTGTCGCTGTCTTTCTGGCCGTATTTCAGTTCAGCGGTCGGCTCCTTCCATAAAACTCTGTCAGGAATAACTGCACCATCGCCAATGGAATTCCTCCATTTACTAACATCATAAACAAGCGTCTTGGGCACATCCTTGATGACCGCAAAACCGCCTGCCATATCTCCATAGAGCGTTGCATAACCAACGCTCATCTCTGATTTATTTCCTGTAGTAAGCACAAGCCAACCGAATTTGTTTGAGAATGCCATAAGCAGATTGCCCCGTATCCTGGCCTGGAGGTTCTCCTCTGTTGTATCCTCTTTTTTCCCTTTGAAGGCGTCGGATAATGTATGCGCGTATCCACTCAGAATATCATCTATCGGCATCTCTTTGATAGCAATCCCGAGATTTGCCGCAAGTCTGAACGCATCCTCGCGACTCTCTGGCGAAGTGTATTTTGAGGGCATAAAAAGACCGGTTACATTTTCTTTGCCGATGGCGTCTGTGGCTATGGCAGCCACCAGTGATGAATCAATGCCGCCGCTAAGCCCAAACACCACACCTCTGAAACCATTCTTCTCCACATAATCTGACGTGCCGAGCACAAGGGCGCTGTACACCTCTTCTTCTTTCTCAAGGGCCGGTTCCACAGACGGTTTCTTGAGCAGTTGCCTTTCAGGATATTCTGTTACGGGTATTTTGATCTTCTTTACAGCACAGGCGGTTCCGGCGGATATCTGCCCTGTAAATAGTTTTCTGCTCTTTCTGGACTTTCTGATGCGCTCCATATCAAGATCAATGACTATCAGGTCTTCTTCAAACTGTCTTCCTCTTGCAATCAAGCGGCCTTCATGGTCATAGACCATGCTGAAGCCGTCAAAAACCAGTTCGTCCTGTCCACCGACAGCATTCAGATAAGCAATCATCACGGCATTCTCAGAAGAACGCTCTGCCAGTATTTTTTTCCTCAACCGGGGTTTCCCCATTTCATAGGGTGAGGCATTGATATTGATGATCACCTCAGCGCCGGCCATGGCCTGAGTACGTGCGGGTCCTTCCCTGCGCCAGATGTCCTCACAGATACTGACGCCGATCCTGGCCCCTGCAATATTGTACACAGGAAACTGCCTGCCTGATTTAAAATACCGCTGCTCATCAAATACCCCGTAGTTCGGCAAAAAAATCTTGTGATATATATCGACCACCCTGCCCTCGCTTATTACGGCAGCGGCGTTATATAAACCGTCTTTGTCCGCATCAACAAAGCCGGTAATAACTATAATCCCGTATGTTCGATTGCTTATCTTTTTCAGTTCAGCCTTATTGTCGGATATAAATTGCGGTTTAAGCACCAGATCCTCAGGTGGATATCCTGTCAATGCAAGTTCAGGGAATGCAATGATATCGGCCTTGTGCCTGCCTGCCTTTTTTATATAACCCAGGATTTTTTTTGAATTTCCTTCAAGATCGCCGACCGTTGAATTTATCTGTGCAAGCGCCAGGCGCAATAATTTCATTATCTTTTTTTCTGATCAAACAACATTTTTACTTCATCCATCAGGTCATTAATGTCTTTGAATTGATGATATACAGAGGCAAATCTGACATAGGCGACCTGGTCCAGGTCCTTCAGGGCCGACATGATCTCTTCGCCTATCCAGGAGCTTTGTATCTCCTTCACACTCAGCCCGATCAGCTTTTTCTCAATATTGTCAACGATTTCATCAATTCTGTCCATCTCGATCGGCCTTTTTTTGCATGCAATCAGCAGCCCGCTCTTTATCTTTGATGCATTAAACGGCTCACGCCTGCCGTCTTTTTTTGCAACCATCGGCGCTACATCCTCAACCCTCTCATAGGAAGTAAAACGTTCCCCGCATTTAAGGCATTCTCTCCTTCGACGGATTGCGTTTCCCTCTTTGGTCGTTCGTGAGTCTATTACCTTGTCTTGGGGATTTTCGCAGAAAGGACATTTCATCTGAAACTGCCGGTGATATTCTTATATTTATATACAGGGAACCTGTCACAAAGATCCTTGACCCTCCTGGCGATTGCAGCAATCGCTTCCGGGGCTGTGCTATTGTTAATTACAGACGAGATCAGGTCTGCTATCTCAATCATCTCAGGCCTTCCCATCCCCCGTGTTGTTATGCACGGAGTGCCAAGGCGTATACCGCTCGTAATCGCCGGGGGCCTCTCATCATATGGTATGGCGTTTTTGTTGACAGTAATCCCTGCCTTGTCGAGAGCGGTCTCTGCGTCTTTCCCTGTAATATTTTTATTCGTAAGGTCAATAAGCATAAGGTGGTTGTCTGTTCCGCCGGAAATAATGCTGAACCCTCTCCTGAGAAGTTCCTCAGCAAGGGTTTTTGCATTTTCGACAATTCGCTGCTGATATATCTTGAAATCTTCAGTCATGGCCTCTTTCAATGCCGTTGCCTTTGCAGCGATAACATGAACAAGCGGCCCTCCCTGAATTCCCGGAAAGATCATTTTGTCTACTGCCTTCGCATACTCTGCCTTGCACATTATCATCCCGCCGCGCGGCCCCCTGAGGGTCTTATGATTTGTTGTAGTCACAAAATCAGCGTAAGGTATCGGTGACGGATGGACCCCAGCAGCAACCAGCCCTGCAATATGGGCTATGTCTGCCAGCAGGTATGCCCCTGATCCCCTTGCTATATCCGAAAATGCCTTAAAATCAATTGTTCTTGAGTAGGCGCTTGCGCCGACAACGATCATGCGGGGTTTGTGTTCTAATGCAAGCCTTTTTACTTCTTCGTAATCAATATATCCGTTCTTGTTCACTCCGTAGGAAATATTATGATAAAGCGTACCGGAGAAATTCACTGAAGCGCCATGAGTAAGGTGTCCCCCGTGGTTCAGCCTCATCCCAAGAATGGTATCGCCGGGCTTGAGGACGGAAAAATAAACCGCCATATTGGCCTGTGAGCCGGAATGCGGCTGCACATTGACGTGCTCTGCGCCAAAGATCTTCTTTGCCCGTTCAATAGCAAGGTTCTCAACAATGTCGGCATATTCACAGCCGCCGTAATATCTCTTTGACGGATACCCTTCGGCATACTTGTTTGTAAAAATGGAACCTTGGGCCTCCAAAACAGCCTCGCTCACATAGTTCTCTGAAGCGATCAGCACGATCTTTTCATGCTCCCGGTCCTTTTCCTTCTGAATTGCCTCATATACTTCAGGGTCAGCTGTTTTCAGGTCAGTAGTTGCCATGGATATTCAGTTTTTCCTCTATTTTCCTGATTTTATCAAGACGCTTAAGATGTCTTCCACCTTCAAAGGGTGTGCTTAACCATACTTTCACGATTTCAGCAGCCAGGTTTTTCTCTATAACCCTGCTGCCAAGCGCCAGGATATTGGCGTCATTATGCAGCCTGCTCATCTTTGCGCTGAAGAGATCATTGCAAAGGGCTGCCCTTACATTGGGGTATTTGTTTGCTACGATTGACATTCCAATGCCTGTCCCGCAGATCAGTATGCCTCTTTCAACTTCTCCGGAAGAAACAAGCTCTGAAACCCTGGCGCCAAAGTCAGGGTAGTCAACAGATTCCGTAGTATTCGTGCCGCAGTCAACAATATCGATATTGAGATCTTTGAGCAGTCCCAATACGTCTTCCTTCAGCCCAAAACCGGCATGATCACTTCCAATAGCAATTTTATTCATAATTTTAACCTGAGGCATATTATCTTATCCGAGAAAATAATTCCAAGTCAACGCCCCGGATAAACTTTCGACGAATTTTCGATGAGGCTGTTTTTATGAATGCAGGTGAGTTATTTTTCTGGGTCTTCGCGTAATCGTGTGGGTCATTCTTGTCACAAATCATGTTATTCCACGACCCCCCTCCGTCATTCCACGACACCCCTCCGTCATTCCACGACACCCCTCCGTCATTCCACGACCCCCCTCCGTCATTCCACGACCCCCCTCCGTCATTCCACGACTTGATCGGGGAATCCAGATATTAAATCTTCATACAAATCCTTCCACTCAGGATTCGTTTTTTCAA
>PGYF01000087.1 GCA_002839535.1 Nitrospira bacterium HGW-Nitrospira-1 | reverse complement strand
ATTCAGCCTTTTCGCCATTTCGTTTGATGTAAATAAGCCGAAGTTCCCGCCTTCTGAAGCATACGTGCTCCAGGTATAATCGAGTCCGAGTTCGTGGAAAAGCATCATATAGCCCATACAGGTATATGTGCCGGGGTCAGCGAAGAGGTCTCCGGATGGGGTGACAAAGAGTATCTCTGCGCCCTTCCTGTTGAAAGAAGGGTTTATCCTTATGCCTGTTACGGTCTCTATGTCGTCAATCATTCCCTCAATGCTGTTCATGATGGCGTGCGGCTCGAGGCCGAGGTGGTTGCCCTTCATATAACAGTTGGCCACAGGGCCTGAGATCCAGTCTGTGTTCAGGCCGAGCAGGTTGAGGAATTCCCTGCCCATCATTGTGATCTCAGCCTGGTCTATGCCATAGGGACAGAAGACTGAACAGCGGCGGCATTCCGTGCACTGAAAAAAGTAATACCACCATTCTTTCAATACATCAACAGTGAGTTCCCTTGCCCCTGCGAGCCTGCCGAGTATCTTGCCCGGAGTCGTGAAATATTTACGGTAAACCGATCTCATCAGTTCTGCCCTGAGCACAGGCATATTCCTGGGGTCTCCTGAGCCGATATAGAAATGGCACTTGTCAGCGCAGGCGCCGCATCTGACACAGATATCCATAAACAACTTAAAGGAACGGTACTTGGACAACCTGTCAGCCATTGCCTCCAGGATCGTCCCTTCCCAGTCTTTCGGCAGTTTCCAGTCATCTTCTGCCGGCGACCAGTCCCGCGCATTCGGGAATTCCAATATCTGGAGGTTCTCTTGAATTCAACCGGCGTATCCATCCACCCCGTTGCGGGAGGAGTATAATCTAATTTAGACAGTTCTTTTTTATCAGGATCTTTTGCCATCTCTACTCCTTTTCTACTGGTAACCCAGCCTTTTTCATTTTTTCCCTGAAGTCGTCTTCGTATTCTTCATAGGTATGCACATGGACGGGATAGTTCCAGGGATTGATGTGCCTGACTGCCCTGCTGTTATTCGCCAGATTTCTGGTTGGGCTGAGAAAAACCCCGCCCATATGCATCAGCTTGCTGAAAGGGAAATACGCAAACAACACGCAGATAAGAAACAGGTGGATATAAAAGATAACTCCAATGCCTTCCGGGATTATCGGGCTGAAACTGACCAATCCCATCGCCAGCTCCTTCACCCCGACAATATGCACCTTCAGGAAATATCTCATCAAAACGCCTGAGCCTGCAATGCCCAGTATAAGAAAGAGCGGGAAATAATCAGCGGCAAGAGAGATATATCTCACCTGAGGTATCCAGAACCTTCTGATGACAAGAAACGTAACCGCTCCTAAAATAGCGGCGTCTGTAATGTAAAACAAAGGCGCTCCGATCTGTAAAAAGCTGTCAAGCCCCTCGATCATCTTTATTACAAAAGGCACATTCAGACTGAAGAACCTCAAATGCCTGACAAGGATAACAAGGAATGACCAGTGGAAGGCAAGTCCAGCCATCCAGAGCCATTTGTCAGACCCGTACGAAAGCCTCGGGCCTTCCCTGAATTCAGTCTTAATATTCCTGAACAGGGAACGGAAAAACAACACTTCCAGCAGCATCCTTCCTATAACCCCTATTGTGGTGGAAGGGTTTTCAAGCTTGTTCTGTTTGATCCAGGGAAGTGACTCCATCTGGCCGCATGTAGTAGGTATGCGGAATGGCACAGGCGAACGTCCCCATTGCGCAACGCGATAAATGAAACCACCGATGAAAACCGCAACCGCAGCGTAGGGGATCAGCACTCCGAAAAGAAAGTGGAGGTTCGCCATCTTCACTCCTATAAAGGCAAGCAGAACCAGCACTATAACTGTGAAGAAGGGCATTAAGGCTCTCATTTGGTTACCTCTTTTCGTTTAAGTTAACAAAATTGCTGTCTGAGACGTCCGGTTCTTCTTCCGGCTTCTCATAGATCAGGTTTGCTTTCTGTAAAAGTCTGAAAGTCATGTGTTTCATTTCATTAGCTTTGATATCGTACAGCTTCTCTCTGCAGCCCATAAAAATGTCGAAGGCAAGAAGTCCCAGCAAATCGATGTGATTTTCAATCAGCGCCAGTTCGTCAGAGAGATTGTTTTCACGGATCTCCCTTGCAAGCTCATCACGCATGATTTTTTTCAGAAAGAAGACGAAAGAGATGGCCTGAGATGGGGTGAACTCCTGAATCGCCCGTATTCTGATGATATTATCAAGAAATACAGAGACTCTGTCCTTGTCGATTCCCTGAAGAAGATCTTCGAAGATGCCCTCTACTCCCTCTGATACGCTGTGAGCTACAGGATTGGCAAATCTGTTCTTCTTTTCACGCAAAAAATTGGCTGTTTCGGCTGGATACGTATCAAGGATGTGATCGACCCATCTTTCCAGGATGACCGATCTTTTTTCTGACAGAATATTTTTCAGATTCGCAACCATTACTGCCCGCTCCTTCTCACTTTCTGATTTTATCTGCCTCAAAAACAGTACCCCAAAGAAGCATACTCAATGGGGTACTGTTTTTTTGATCGAAAAGCAATGCCCTTATACGCAGCCTGTAGGCTTTGGAAGTCCGGCATATTTACATGCCTGTTTCGCAGGACCGCCTGGATACAGTTCATAAAGGTATTTTGTATTGCCTTTTTCCGGTCCCAGGGCCTTTCCTATCTCTTTGACGAGGATCTTGATCATCGGAGCAATCTGGTACTGTTTGTAGTACTCTCTCAGGAAGGTGATAACCTCCCAGTGTGCATCTGTAAGTTCTACGCTCTCCTGCCTGGCCAGTTCAGCGGCCAAATCTTTTGTCCAGTCGTCAAGATTCAACAAATAACCATCGTCGTCCACCTCGACCTGTTTTCCCTGAAAATCCATTGTTGCCATGTTTTTCCCCCTTTCACAATGTAAGTATTTGATTTTTATCTTTGAAGGGAATATATCCCAACAACTAAGTAAAATACCAAAAGTATTCAACTTATCTTTAAAGCTCAGAATTCATCTGATTTGTTGCTGATCAGATTTGACTGTCAACAATAATACATATAGCTGCCTGCGGTCAAATAAAAAAAACTTATCAGCTAATCATCTTTATTTATTTTCAGACGGACAAAAACAAAGCCCGGCGATGGTCTTCCGCGCGAGACTGCTTCTCTTCCAAATTTATGACTCCTGGTGTTATAGGTCAATTCCAGTATTTCATAGTCCTCATCAGGCGTCATGCTCCAGGCCTTATCAAGGTCTCCATCACAGGCCAGGCTTAACACATCAACATACGCATCCCCCATATTATGGCCGCTGCGGTCGTATACATATGCTGCGCCGCATATACATCCGCCCCCGTTAAAAGTATTTCCAAAGCGGCCCATGATCTCTTTTGGTTCTTCTATCGGGCTATCGCAAAACGGGCACCTCAATATGCTGTCGCCGTCATATCTGCTCATTCAATTCTCCTCTTATGATTCCGGTTATAGTAATTTGCCTGATTTACAAGGCCATCGGCCCATTCAGGAGAGCCGAGGGCATGCAGGTGAGTATAGGTCGCCAATACGTTTTTATAGCATAGGCCATCCATTTTATCTATAATCCCCTGACCTCGTTTCATCTGAAAAGCGAAATGCAACCCTTCCTTTGTTTCTCTGTCAATAACTCTTGAATAATGGAATTCATGGCCTCTCAGCAGTGTGCCTGCGGCATAAAACGGGTTTTCCCCTGTTATTTCCACTATGGTATAACCATGCGCCTGCGGTTTTTTTTCAAGACAAAACCTAAGCGGGAATATCCCGGCCATAGGATAGGTTTTATTCCCCAGGTTTATCGCCTCTCCGAGATACATCAGTCCCCCGCATTCCGCATATACCGGAAGGCCTCCTTCTACTGCTTTACGAAGTGACTTCTTAAACGCAGTATTTCCTGCGAGCGCAATAGCGTTCGTCTCCGGAAAACCGCCGCCGATATACAGGGCGTCTATATCAGGAAGCCTCCCCTCCTTCATCGCGCTAATTTCCACAAGTTCCGCCCCTCTTTTTTCAAGCTCCTCAAAATTTTCAGGATAATAAAACTGGAAGGCGGAATCCCTTATAAAACCGATCTTAACAATGGGGGTTGGGGGTTGGGGGTTGGGGGTTTTTATCTTACTATCCCCTAATCCCAAATCCCTATGCCCTTTTTTCAGCGGGACCGCCCCCCGCGCAATCTTTAGAATGCCGGCAAGGTCAAGATATTCCCTTGCAATATCTCCGCTCAAAGACAGCGCCTTTTCTACTTCAGGATGTTCCTGGAAAGGCGTCAGGCCCATATGTCTTTCCGACAAAAAATCTTTCCTGAGTTTCGGTATTGCTCCAAGCACAGGGATTTTACAGTATTTCTCTATTGTCTCCCGGATAATCTTTTCGTGCCTTACGCCTGCAATTTGATTCAGGACAACTCCTCTTATGTCAACTTTCCTGTCGAATTTCTGTATGCCAAGCAGGATAGCAGCAACTGTTCTTGTCATCTTCGCGCAGTCAAGCACAAGCGCCACAGGAGTTTTGAGCAGCTTTGCAAGTTCAGCCGTACTGTAAGTCCCGGCAAAATCCATCCCGTCATAGAGGCCTCTGTTGCCTTCTATGACAGCACAGTCTGCATTGCCGAAATGCCCCTGAAATGAATGCAATATCTTCTCATTACTTATTAAAAACCGGTCAAGATTATAACAAGGCTGTTTAGCGGCTGACGAAAGCCATCCAGCGTCAATATAGTCCGGACCTTTTTTATAAGGGACTATTGACAGACCTCTTTCACGCCATGCAGATATGAGTCCGAGGGAGACAATCGTCTTTCCGGAACCGCCTTTAAGACCCGCAATTATCAGCCTTGGGTATCGGGATCGCATTACCTCTCCTTTTTTACCAATAATTTTATTAGGGTCTTCGCGTAATCGTGTGGGTCATTCTTGTCACAAATCATGTCATTCCACGACCACCCTCCGTCATTCCACGACCACCCTCCGTCATTCCACGACTTGATCGGGGA
>PGYF01000086.1:8134-10518 GCA_002839535.1 Nitrospira bacterium HGW-Nitrospira-1 | reverse complement strand
TTATATATTGTTGTCATTGTCCGGCTTGACCGGACAATCCAGGATAGGGTATGGATTCCCCGATCAAGCATGCCCTCTGACTTGATCAGGGGGTCGGGGAATGACGCTGTTGCTGATTTATGTCGCTATGTATAGCTTTTATGAAAAGGGCTGAGATGATTTACAGGAAGGCTTTTCCCTGCCAAATGGTGATAATTGACGCAGTTCTTTTATTATAGGCGGCATTATTTCGATCACTTTATTAATCTCTTCATCTGTATTGTACCGGCTAAGTGAAAAACGTATTGAACCATGCACTGCCGTGAAAGGCACTCCCATTGCCCTCAAGACATGAGAAGGCTCCAGAGAACCCGAAGTGCACGCAGAACCGGAGGAAGCGCAAACATTGTATTCATTTAACCTCAGCAATATTGCCTCTCCCTCAATATACTCAAAGCTCAGATTTGTGGTATTGGGAAGTCTGTTTTCTATATCTCCATTTATTCTGACGTCAGGACAACATTTCAATAAGGCATTTTCAAGTTTGTCACGCAAGACACTCAGAAAGCGCATTTCTTCTTTTAGATATTTTTGCGCCAGCTGACATGCCTTGCCCAAACCTATAATAGAAGCTATATTTTCAGTTCCGGCCCGTCTTCCTTTTTCCTGGTGTCCTCCAATTATATAAGGGGCAAATCGTGTGCCTTTTCTTACATACAGCGCTCCTATGCCTTTGGGGGCATGAAGTTTATGGCCTGAAAGAGAAAGCATATCAACAGGGAGAGTCTTGAGGTCCACAGGAATTTTCCCAACAGCCTGAACAGCATCTACATGGAACAGAATGCCTCTCTCCCTGAGTAATTCCGATATCTCCTTAATCGGGAATAAAACTCCTGTCTCGTTATTTGCGTACATGATTGTTGCCAGGGCAGTATCTTCATCAATAGTTTTCAAGAGCAAATCAATATCGAGCTGCCCGGGATTATTCACCGGCAGATAGGTGAGCCGGTATCCCTTTCTGGCCAGGTGATGACAGAAGTTCAGCACAGCAGGGTGTTCCACTCTGGTTGTTATCACATGTTTTTTACGGGGGAATGACTCAACAGCGCTCATAAGAGCGGTATTATCGCTCTCTGTTCCGCAGCTTGTAAATATTATCTCTTCAGGTGATGCGCCGATTAATGCTGCAACCATTTCTCTTGATTCCTCTATTTTTCTATGCAGCTGCCCTCCGAAAGTATGCATGCTTGAAGGGTTGCCATAAAAATCCGATAGATACGGCAGCATCTCCTGGAGCACTTCCGGCGAGATTTGTGTTGTGGCGTTATTGTCAAGATAAATTGTGTTCATTTTTGTGTCTCTACCACGATGTTCTCACTGACCAACTCTCTGAGTTTTTCCTGAATTCGGCCGAGCGTTACATCTGACATTACGCATCCGGTGCACATGCCGCGCAGTTCGACAATCACCTTGTTGCCTTCGATATCTATCAATTCCACATCGCCGTTATCAGCCTGAAGTCCCGGCCTTATTTCTGTTTCGATAATCTCCTGTACGAGGGCGATCTTCCGGAGATTTGTCAGTTTCCTGGGTTTGGCCGGTGTTATCGGCATTTTTATGGACCACAGGTCTGTCAGAATATCATTGATTTTTGCAAGGCATTCCCCGCAGCCGCCCCCTGCCTTGGTATAGTTGGTAATTTCATCAACTGTAGTAAGGTGATTCTCAATCGCTGTCTTCCGTATCTTGTCTTCAGTTACATCAAAGCATTTGCATACAACCTTTTCTTTTGTTTCAACAGGAAAAGCCTCCCCTCTATAATTGGCTATGGCAGCCTCAAGAGCCTCTCTTCCCAATACAGAACAGTGCATCTTTTGATCAGGAAGCCCGCCGAGAAAATCAGCGATATCCCTGTTTGTGATCTTTAAAGCCTCATCAAGGGTTTTCCCTTTCACCATTTCAGTAAGGGCTGATGAACTTGCTATGGCGCTTGCGCAGCCAAATGTCTGGAACCTGGCATTAATAATCTTCCCTGTCTCTTTATCAATTTTGAGAAAGAGTTTGAGCGCATCGCCGCATACAAGACTTCCCACTTCCCCGACAGCATCTGCATCCGGAATCTCCCCTGTATTCCGGGGATGTAAAAATGCATTTTTGACCTTTTCAGTGTATTCCCACATAATTTATGTATTTTAATACACAGAAATAATTTTGTGTTAATTTTAATAATTTCTCAAAAATTCTCATAATTGTGAAGAACCCTGTGCCAAGAGCACAGGGCGTCAAAAGTCAAAACAAATTTATTTTGTCATTCTCCGGCTTGACCCCCGCATCAAGCATGCCCTCTGACTTGATCAGGGGGTGCGGGGCAGGCTCCGAATCCAGATTTATATATTGTTGTCATT
>PGYF01000086.1:0-8042 GCA_002839535.1 Nitrospira bacterium HGW-Nitrospira-1 | reverse complement strand
TAGAATTCAGAAAAACGATATCCTATAAGGGCGTCAAGGTAAAAACAGGTAAGAGCGAGATGGAGGTTTTTATGAAAAAGAGTTGCTTTGTTTTGCTGATCAGCGCTATGGTTTTTGTAGTTTCCGCTCTGCTGCCGCAGACCGGTTTTGCTGAGGTCGATGTGAAGGTAGGGATAAATGTCCCTTTGCCTGCATTTGTATTTCAGGCGCCGCCGGCAGTTGTCTTTATCCCCGGAACTTATGTTTATACTGTCCCTGATGTTGATATAGACATCGTCTTTTATCAGGGCTACTGGTATCGTCCGTACAGGGACTACTGGTACCGGTCAACCAGTTATAACGGGCCATGGAGACATATTGTCCGTGAGAGGGTCCCCGGTGTATTTTTTAACCTGCCTCCTGACTATCGTCACGTCCCGCCAGGCCATCAGCGCATCCCTTATGGACAGGTGAAGAAGAACTGGAAACACTGGGAACGGGAGAGATACTGGGACAGGCACGATTACAGGCATTGGGAAAGAGAACAGCATAAAAAGGAAAAAATGGAGCGCAAAAAAGGCGGGAGGGGAAGATAACAGGATCGATTGACCTCACTTTTTGCGGATGCATTTTTTCGGGTTAAGAGGCAGGGAATAATGGCGGGGCGGACGGGGCTCGAACCCGCGACCTCCTGCGTGACAGGCAGGCGTTCTAACCAACTGAACTACCGCCCCGCGGAAAAAGTGAATAGTAAATGGTAGGCGGAACAGGGATCGAACCTGTGACCCCAGCCTTGTAAGGGCTGTGCTCTCCCAGCTGAGCTACCCGCCCGAAGATTAATTTTATACTACAATAAATCTTGTTTTGTCAATTTATTTTCACTGAATGTCTTTACTAAATCTGCGGCACAAGCAGTGTCGGCAGCTCAGACATCTGGGCAACTCTGTGGGAGTTGCTTCCTAAAACCAGTTCATGCAGATGGTCTTTTCCCGTGGTGCCCATAATAATCATGCTCGCTTCAATTTCTCTTGAAATGCGTATGATCTCAAGAGGAGTTTTGCCGGCTCCGAGATGGGTCTCTGCATCAATGCCTGCTGATTTTAACCTTTCGCAATAACTCTGAAGCCTTTCCTTGCTCTCTTTTTCTATCCTGTATAGTTCTGACTTATCCAACCCTTTGGATATCTTAACGCCGACAACATGACACACAAATGCCTTTTCCGCAACACCTTTAAAGGACATCAGTAAATTTAACGCTCTCTCAGAAGGCTCTGACCAGTCAGACGCCAATAAAGGTCTTTTGAATATCTCTTTATTTACCCTTGTTACTGATTCTCCATTCGAGTCAAACTGAACCATATATTTACTCACAAGGGCAGGGATTTTGCTTCGCGTAATAAGCTGTAATGTGTGAGATCCTACAAAAGACATTTCAGGGCTTATTTTTTTCTTTCTGCCGACCACTACAAGGTCAACCTTTTCTCTCTCAGAGGCAGCCAGGATATTGGGCACAGGAGAGCCGACCTCGATTATTATCTTGCTGTCAATTCCTTCCGCAGACAAAGACTTCTGCCAGTCCTCAAACCGTATCCTGGCCTCTTCCCTGATTCTCTCTTCCTCATCCTTGAGGTAGCCTCCATAAGGGACAAAGCCCACCTCTTCCCGCGGTATTACATACAAAAAAACAATTTCTTTGAGTTCTGTCTTTTTAAGCACAACCAATTGTTCGAGAGCATTAAATGCCAGCTCTCTGAATTTTGTCGGAAAAAGTATCTTTTCTATCTTCATGGCGTCTCCTTATCTTAAATAAAGAAAATAAATGTTATCAGCACAAAAACAGACCCGAGTATCGGCAGAGAATACTTTAGCATGTAACCGAAAAAACTGGGCATCGGCGTTCCTGCTTCCTCGGCAATGGAGCGGACCATAAAGTTCGGCGCATTCCCGATATAGGTAACGGCCCCAAAGAACACCGCGCCTGCTGATATTGCCAACAGATAAATGGGGTTGTCCTTTATTAAAAGGGCAACTGCCTGATATTCCGGAATCCCCGGATAAAAGCTCCCCATAGCAGTACTTAGAAATGTCAGATATGTGGGTGCATTATCAAGGAAAGAAGAAAGTGCTCCTGTTATCCAGAAGTAATGCACAGGCTCCCTTACTGCTGAAATGACAAGGGCTAATTCCCCTTTTGTGCCTGCCTGTAGTATTTTAAGGCACGGTATCATGGTGAGGAAAATGCCTATGAACAGGATGGCAACCTCTTTGATGGGAAACCAGGTAAAGGCATTCTCTTCCCTGAGCGTTTTTGGAGTTGCTGCCATGGAAAGCGCTGCTATCAGCGCTAAGAGACCATCTCTCACAACGTCCTGAAGGCCCCTGTGAATTCCCAGTATTGATATATCTCCCCACTTTGCCATACCGCTCATTAAGACAGCGCCGATTATTCCAGTGAGGAATATGAAGTTATATGAACCTTCGAGTTTAAGCGGCTCCTTTGCGCCGTCGTCAGGGGCTGCCGTAATCCCCTCTTTTTTGTAAAAATAACTGTCCATAAAATAGTAGAGGAATAACAGGACGCTTGCTGCAATGAGCATGTGAGGCAGCAGGTTAAATGTCCAGAAAAAGGGCACGCCGCGCAGGAAGCCGAGAAAAAGAGGCGGATCGCCGAGAGGGGTGAGAGAGCCTCCGATATTAGCCACAAGGAAGATGAAGAACACGACCATGAATGTCCGGTTTTTACGATGGGCATTGGCCTTGAGAAGCGGCCTTATCAGAAGCATGGCAGCTCCGGTCGTACCCATCCATGAGGCCAGAACAGTCCCTATCAAAAGTATGCCTGTATTAACTCCAGGCGTGCCCCTTAAAGTCCCTTTAAGCAGAATACCGCCCGATACAGTATAAAGGGCGCCGAGCAGGATAATAAATGGCACATAGTCAGCCAATACAATATGGAGTATTTCGTACACTGCCGTGCCTTTATAGGCCATCAACAGCGGGACAACGAGCATAACAGCCCAGAACGCAGAGACCTTGCCGAAGTGGTGATGCCAGAACTTCGGGGCCAAAAGCGGAAAAAGGGCTATAGACAAAAGCATGCCCACAAATGGCAGTACGCTGTAAAGGGGAAGAGTCTCGCCCATATTGGGATGCGCTCCGCCTCCGGCGTATGCAAACGAGGGCAAAAAAACACCAGGAAGAAGTATCAGAACAAGTCCGGGATTTTTCTTTCTCATATCCACCATCCTTTAACCTGATTGGTTTTGTGAATGACCATGCGTCTAAACAAGAAGAGGGTAAGAGAATGATACAACAAACGATATTTCCTTTCAAGCCAGCGTATTACTGGGCATAACAGTTATTAAATAAACGGAAAGCGCAGCGGAATAGCGGTCAGGTGAAGCGCCTTGTTAGGGACCTCTACCCTATAAACTGTGCCACTTGTAATTAGAGTGCGGGCGTATAAAGATTTTTTTGGGTGTGAGCCGACAATATCAGGAGTAAAACCGCTGGCATTAAACAGAGCAGATATATTTTTTGATTCATCGGAAACAATAATATGGTCTTTGACGAGTAGATTCAGGCCGTAATTTGCAATTTATAGCAGAAGAGGATGATAACAAGGCGGCAAGGAGGAAGCGACGAAGGCATACTGTTTGGTATGTTGAGGAGCTGACGACGAAGCCAACGCAGTTAGCGTTTGAATGCGACTCCGTATTATGCGATACTCCAGCCATTTGGATCTGTCAGGAGCTTTTTAATAATCACAAAAAAGAGGTTATGGTGAAACACGAACATTTAAGAAATATAGCTATTATCGCCCATGTTGACCATGGCAAGACAACCCTTGTCGACGGGATGCTCAACCAGTCCGGCCTGTTCCGCTCGAACGAGAAGGTGCAGGAGAGGATGATGGACAACATCGACCTCGAACGGGAACGCGGCATCACCATCATGGCGAAGAACACTGCGGTGGAATATCTGGGGACAAAGATAAACATTATTGATACCCCGGGCCACGCTGATTTCGGCGGAGAGGTCGAGAGGACACTAAAGATGGTCGACGGCGTGCTCCTGCTCGTTGACGCGTCTGAGGGCCCGCTGCCCCAGACCCGGTTCGTGCTGAAGAAGGCGCTTGAACTGAGCCTTCCGCCTATCCTGGTCATCAATAAGATAGACAGGCCTGATGCGAGGATCCAGGAGGTCCTCAACGAGGTCTATGACCTCTTCATTGACCTCGACGCAACAGAGGAACAACTCGACTTTCCCATCGTCTATACCAACGCAAAGCTCGGCACAGCAAGGCTTTCCATGGAGGACGAAGCGGGTGATTTCAGGGCGCTCTTCGAACTGATCCTCAAAACAATCCCGGCGCCGGAGGGTGACCCGAATGGTCCTCTGCAGCTGCTGGTTACAAATATTGACTATAACGACTATGTAGGCAGGCTGGCTGTCGGCCGGATGTTCTCCGGCACAACAAAGGTCGGTGACTGGGTTGTCATGGTAAACAGCGCCGGAGAGGCAATAAAGACAAAGGTCACCTCCCTCTACGGATTCCAGGGACTTGAGAGGGTTGATCTCAAGCAGGCCTCGGTCGGTGATATCGTTGCCCTTGCAGGCATCGAGGGGATCAATATCGGGGACACCATAACCAATGTCGAAAACCCCAGGCCGCTCCCACGGATTACGGTCGACGAGCCGACGATATCAATGCTCTTTTCAGTCAATACCTCGCCTTTTGCCGGAAGAGAAGGCAAGTATGTTACGTCAAGGAACTTAAGGGACCGGCTCGAAAAGGAACTCCTGTACAACGTCTCGATAAAAGTGGATTTTACCAACACCGACTCCTTCAAGGTGATGGGCAGGGGCGAGCTTCAGCTTGCAATACTTATTGAGATGATGAGGAGGGAAGGGTATGAGCTTTCGGTCTCTATGCCCGAGACAATTACGAAGCAGGTCAATGGGAAACTGCATGAGCCAATGGAGCTTCTTGTCATTGATGTGCCTGAAGAGTATGTAGGTGTGGTCACCCAGCAGGTCGGCATGCGCAAGGGCAAAATGCAGAAGATGCAGAACAACGGTCACGGCAGGGTGCGCCTTGAGTTTCGGATACCTGCGCGCGGGCTTATCGGGTTTCGTTCGCAGTTCCTGACTGACACGAGAGGCACCGGACTGCTGAATCATATCTTCGATGGCTTTGAACCATGGCAGGGCCAGATCTCGAAACGCTCAACCGGCGCCATTGTATCGGACAGGACCGGCAAGAGCACGATCTATGCGCTCTTCCACCTGCAGCCGCGCGGCACGCTCTTTGTCAGGGAGAACACTGCTGTTTACGAAGGAATGATCATAGGCGAGAATTCAAAGGAGAGCGATATAGACGTAAATGTGACAAAGGAGAAGAAACTTACGAATGTGCGCGCTTCAGGCTCAGACGATGCGCTCCAGCTTATCCCGCCGAGGATGATGAGCCTCGAACAGGCAATTGAATTTATCAAGGAGGACGAGCTTGTAGAGGTGACTCCCCAGTCAATACGTCTCAGAAAGAAAGCGCTTGAGGCAAACAAGAGGCCGCGGAACAGGGAGCCCAAAGACTAATTTCAGTCGTTGCCTAAAAGCGCAAGCAGACAGTTCAGAAAAAGGCATTGCAATGACGACAGGAAGATATTTATGATGCAGCCCTATGCAAATCTCACACAGAGTGAATTTCTGTAGGCGTCTGGCTGACCAGGGCAGAGTGCTTGAAGGTGTCGCAGGCAAGCCCTTTTTCTGAACTGCCTGCTTGCTGTCCTAATATTTTTTTGCAACTGTAAAGTAATTTCAGACCTTCCTCTGCCTGACGATGAACCAGTAGGTCAGGAGGTTTTTCTTATATGATCTTTTTTTCTGTAAGATACGTGATTATGGCGTTGACGCTTTCTTCGATGCTCAATCTGTCGGTCTCGATTACAATCTCGGGGTTTGCTGGAGTTTCGTAGGGCTGTGAAATGCCGGTGAAGTCAGGGATCTCGCCTCTCCTGGCCTTTTTATACAATCCTTTGGGGTCCCTTGATTCGCATACCGCCAGGTCGCATTTCAGATAAACTTCGATGAACGCCTTGCCCTCTGCGCTAAAGAGCTCTCTGATCGCCTCACGGTCCGAGGCATAGGGAGATATGAATGCTGCTATCGTGAGTATCCCAGCATTGACCAGAAGCTTTGCCACCTCGCCCACACGCCGGAGGTTTTCTTTTCTGTCGCTGGGGCTAAAGCCCAGGTTCTTGTTCAGCCCGTGCCGCACATTATCCCCGTCGAGCACAAAGGTCTTTATCTGTTTTTGAAGCAGTCTGCGCTCAAGCTCGATTGCAACGGACGACTTCCCTGACGCCGAAAGCCCAGTGATCCAGATGAGGGCTGGTTTGTGTTTGTTGCCGGCGCATCGGTCTTTTTTAGTTATCATTGGATTGGGCCGCTTAACGTCTTTTGTCTTATTGAAAAAAGGGCAGATAACGTCATCCGCCCTCCTGTTAATTGTCTATGGCTTTTCTGCTACTTCTTTGTTATCTCGTGCTTCCCGTCCTTGTCAATCTGGATAATCGCATTGAGGAACCTCACCTTGTAGCCTGCTTCCTTCAGGTCATCATAGGCTGACTCAGCCATGACGCCGGTGTTGCAGTGGGTGATGATCTCCTTGTCTTTCGGAAGTTCCTTCAGCCTGTCTTTTATCTCTCCTGCCGGTATGTTTATAGCGCCCTTAAGCATCCCGTTCATCGCCTGGTCGTTGTCCCTGACATCGAGGATGATCTTGTCCGGGGCGCTGATCGAGGCCAGTGCCTTGAACTCCTCTATTGATATCTCTCCTGGCCTCGGCTTCGGCACATAAGAGATGGTCGTGGTCAGTTTGCCCTTTGCGAGCTTGCCGCCGGCCTTCTTCCATACAGCTATTCCGCCGCTCAGCACAGAGGTATTCTTGTAGCCCCAGCTGCTTACAGTCGTATAAGCGGCTGCATCTTCCTTGTCAGAATAGAGGATTATCGGGGCTGATTTGTCGGCAGGGAACTTGTCTTTTGCCGCGGCCAGGTCTTTTGCAGGCATTGAGACAGCGCCCTTTATGAACCCTTTTTTTGCAGCCTTTGCATTCCTCAGGTCTACAAGCACATGCGCGATATCTTTTTCGATGAAGTCTTTGAGTCCTGCTGTTGCAGAAACTACCAAATTGCCTGATTTTTTCCATGCCGGCATTCCGTCAAGAAATATTTTTGTATTGGTATAGCCGAGCGCTTCTGTCCGACGGGCAGCATCAGGGCTCATTCTGCAGGTTACCCCGCCGCAATAGAAGATGAGGAGCTTGTCTTTTTCCTTCGGCAGAACCTTGTCCTTTACTTTATCAAATGCCGGCTGCGGAAATGAGATAGCAGTGGGGATATGCCCCTCGTTGTATTTCGGAGCAGGCCTTGAGTCAAAAAGCAGGTACCTGCCTTTTTCCGGCCCCATGTCAACGAGCTTCTTCATGTCATCAAGCTTCATGAGTTTTTCAGCCGGGATTTTTGCCGGCGGCTTTACTGATAAACTTACTGCATAAGGCGTCTTTTCCTCGCCAGTGTAGGTGAGGGCTACCTCTTTGTCTTTGGGAATCGCTGCAAGCTTGGCTGCGCCTGTCAGCTTGAGGTCATCGCCGTATTTGACGACCCATACAAGACTGCCTACCGCAACCTGCATGGTCTTAAAGCTTTCAGTAATAGAAACAAAGTTGCCTCTGATGACCTTGTCCTGCGCCTGATGGCACTGCTTGCACATTGGAGCTACGGTGGGTTTTCCTGCGTGGGACAGTCCTGCTGTCCCTGTCACTGCGGTAACGACGGCAAAGACAGTAATAAGACAGAAAATGAATAATCTCTTGCTCATAACTATACCTCCTGTTTAAAGTTATAAATATAAGTTAAGTTTATTCGATGCCTGATTTATTTGTCAAAAAAAATGACAACAAATGTTACGCCAATTTAGAAATGTCCGCTTTTTACCAATTTAGAAATGTCCGCTTTTCATTTTACCTAATCAGCCCCTTTTAATGAATTGCTTCCTAA
>PGYF01000085.1:4542-10393 GCA_002839535.1 Nitrospira bacterium HGW-Nitrospira-1 | reverse complement strand
TTAAATATAACGATAGCCAAAAAAAATCAGAACAGACTTATTTTTGTTTCTTGCTTTAAAAACTCATCAAATCTCTTAAGAAGCGACCAAAAGGACTCAATCGCACGTTCACCTGCCTCAGTAAGTATGGTACCACCTCCTTTCCTGCCACCGGTGGTTGTCTCCACGAGAGGAACTCCGGACTGACGGTTCATGGAGTCAACCAAATCCCAGGCATGGCGATATGACATTTCCATTGATTTAGCGGCCTCTGTGATAGAGCCATATTGTTTAATCCGCTCCAGCAGCACAACCCTGCCATACCCTAAAAAAGTCCCTTCCATGCCCTCAATCCAGAGTCGTCCCTTAATCGAATATTTACCTTTGCCGGAAGCGCGCACACACGGACCATTTTTTTTCATATGCGTAATATTTCAAAAGGAATAACGAAAGTCAAATGTTTTTGTATAGAGCCCTGTCTATAATCCCTTTCTGGTGGACTATTGCAAATTATTCTGATTTCTGATATTCTGAAATCAGAATTTGGAGCATAAGGAGGAACTATGGAGACCGTCAAAACAGCAGTGGCTGAGATAAAGTCCAGAGGGCAATTAACTATCCCGAAGAAAATAAGAAACGCAAGCCATTTTGAAGAAGGCCAGGTTGTTTCTATAATCCCTGTCGGAGACTCAGTAATAATCACGCCGAAAAGACTTGAACTTGATGAGGCAAGGAGGCAGATTAAAAAAATAATCAAGGCTTCCGGGCTTTCAGAGGAAGCGCTGCTTGCAGGATTAAAAGAAGAAAGAGAAAAACTTTATAAAGAAACCTATGCCCAAAAAAAGGTTTAAGGTTTTTCTTGATTCAAACGTTATAATCTCAGGCCTTTTCTCGGACAAAGGTTCGCCGCGCATTATACTTGATATCTTATCTCTGGACCTTCCCATGCTATCTGCCGCAACAGGCGAATATAATATTATTGAGATTGAAAGGAATCTGTCTAAAAAAATGCCTGACGTCATTGCTGTATATAAGAAATATCTTCGGATTCTCAACATGGAGGTCATACCAATGCCTTCGTATAGAGACATAAAAAAACTGTCGGGGCATATTGCGGACAAGGATGTTCCGGTGCTTGCTTCAGCCATAATGAGTAATTCTGACTTTCTTGTGACAGGAGATAAAAAGGACTTTTCAAAATTAAGGGGTAAATATTCTTTTAAAATTTTAAGCCCCTCGGAGTTTCTTGATATAATTCTTCCTGAGATTCTGAACGCTTTGGAATCTGATTAATAATAATGAGAATTAAAGCAAATGAAAATCTATCAGGTTGATGCTTTTACCGACAGAATGTTTTCCGGCAATCCGGCGGCTGTATGCATACTGCCTTTGCTGTGTTTCAAGGTTCTTTGCGCCCGCATACGGCATTCCTGAAGACCCTGTTACAGGCTCTGCTCATTGCTGTTTAGGGCCTTACTGGATGAAGAAACTGAACAAGAATGAATTAACTGCATTTCAGGCATCGGAAAGGGGCGGATTCCTGAAAGTAAGGGTTGAAAAAGACAGAGTCTTTATAAGCGGAAAGGCAGTCTTTTGCGCGGAATTAAAAGATTGAAAAATCATTACGAGTTAAATAAATTTTGGAGCAATGTCTGTATTATAATGTCTGTATTATTAAGTAATTAGACCTATGAGCCTCTTTAATAAACATGAAAACATAGCGGACCCTCTTGCATACAGGATGGCTCCAAGGACATTGGATGAGTATGCAGGGCAGGAACATATCCTCGGAGAGGGAAAACTTCTTAGAAGGGCTATAGAGGCTGACAGGATAACGTCACTCATTCTTTACGGTCCGCCCGGCACAGGGAAAACAGCCCTGGCGCAGGTTATCGCTAATAAGACAAATGCGCGCTTTGAGTGGCTTAATGCGGCAACAGTCGGGCTTGATGAGCTAAGACGGGTTATCAAAAAGGCAAGGGCTGAAAAAAAGCGGGCGCCAGGACCATACTCTTCCTTGATGAGATTCACAGATTCAACAAGCTCCAGCAGGATGCGCTCCTGCCTGATGTGGAAGAAGGAAATATTACACTTATAGCGGCAACAGTGGAAAACCCTTTTTTCTATGTCAACTCTGCGCTGCTTTCAAGGAGTCAGGTGTTTGAGCTTAAACCCCTTCTGACTGAAGAGATTCTTAAAATCCTGAACCGTGCATTAACAGACAGGGAAAGAGGCCTTGGCAATTTAAATCGCATCCCGCTGGCCGAGGCGGTTATCTACATAGCCAATGCGCCCAAAGGCAATTCAGCTTATATGGCAATAGAGGAAGCGATGAAAGACATCGCAGAGGAAGAGACCATGGAAGTCCCTGACCCTTTAAAAGGCAGTAATTATCCCGGAGCCGAAAAACTCGGACGCGGAACAGGATATAAATATCCCCATGATTATCCTGAAGGCAAAGTCGAGCAGGAATATCTGAAGAAGAAAAAGAAATACTATGCGCCGTAAACTATCCCGGAGGCCAGTGCATAGCGCGGCCGCCGAGGATGTGAAGGTGAATATGGAATACGGTCTGGCCTGATTCAGGATTGCAGTTCATTACAAGCCTGAAACCCCTTTCAGCAATGCCCTTATCCTTTGCAATCTTATTTGCAACCTGAAACAGATGGCCTAAAAGCCCGTTATCTTCATTCTTAATATCAAGGTTTGTTGAGATATGTTTTTTGGGTATGACTAAGGCATGCACAGGCGCCTGCGGATTTATGTCGGAAACACCGGGTGTAACAAAGCAGATTCCGGCAAAAAGGATAAAAAGGGAAATCGAAAAGAATTTTCTAAAGGGACATTGTCCCAACCATCCGCCAGCAAAATTAAGCCTATATATCATAAAACCATCGGAGAAGCTGTGAAATGAAAATTGAAGACTCCCTGCAGCAAGCTGCAGGGAATACGCTCGCTATCCATTTAATAAGCTCATACCTCCTTACATAATGTTTGGGCTATGTATATTATACAAAATAAGCTTATTTTGCAGGGATTGTTCACAATTTTACAGAGGGCAGCCTGATAGGCTATACTGGAGCAGGAGAAATTATATGAAGGCGATAATCCTTGCAGGCGGCAGCGGTACAAGACTCTATCCTGTGACCATATCGGTATGCAAGCAGCTTTTGCCGGTTTACGACAAACCCATGATATATTATCCCCTGTCTGTAATCATGCTCGCAGGGATCAGGGACATCCTCATAATATCCACGCCCGGGGACCTGCCGGGATTCAGGGATATATTCAGGGATGGGTCGCAGCTGGGTCTGCATTTTTCTTATAAGGAGCAGCAACAGCCCAACGGCCTTGCAGAGGCGTTTCTGCTGGGAGAGGAATTCATCGGCAGTGACGATGTGTGTCTCATCCTTGGAGACAATGTATTCTATGGTCACGGGCTTACGGAAATGCTGAGGAAGGCGGTGGAGGACGTATCGGAAAAACAAGGGGCAACGCTCTTTGGCTATTATGTCAACGACCCTGAAAGATACGGAGTAGTGGAGTTTGACCAGGCTGGAAATGTTTTATCCATAGAAGAAAAACCCAAAAAACCAAAATCGAACTTTGCAGTGACCGGCCTCTATTTTTATGATAACAAGGTGGTGGAGATAGCGAAGGGGATAAAGCCTTCGTGGAGGGGAGAACTCGAAATAACCGATGTGAACAGGGAGTATCTGAACCGTGGACGTCTAAGGGTCGAACTCATGGGAAGGGGCTATGCGTGGCTCGATACAGGGACGCACGACAGCCTCCTCGAAGCAGGCGATTTTATTGCAACCATAGAGAAACGGCAGGGCCTGAAGCTGGCATGTATAGAAGAGATCGCCTATTCATTGGGATATATTGACAATGACCAGCTTTTGAGACTTGCCGAACCATATAAGAAGAATGGATATGGGCAATATCTCATGCAACTGACAGAAGCTGACGACAAAACCAACAACTTGACAAAAATTGGCTTAACAAAAAAACCATAACATGATATTATTTCACAGTAAAAACAAGGATTTTCCTGTTCCTGTTTATGTACAACTTTATAGATGAAAGGAGGTGTTTAGTATAATGAAGAAATTTTGGATTTTAATGCTTACAGTACTTATGGCTCTTTCACTGGTACTCGTAGTAGGTTGCCAGAAGAAGGAAGAGGCCCCAAAGCCGATTTCGGCTCCTGCTCCTGCTCCTGAGAAGGCTGTCGAGGCTCCTGCTCCTGCTCCTGCTCCTGAAAAAGCTGCCCCGGCCCCTGAGAAAGCGGCTGAAAAACCGGCCCCTGCAAAAAAGAAATAATAGTATTCCGTAGTTACATGCCAATAAGAAGGGTTCTGCAAGGGGCCCTTTTTATTGGCATGACTTTCCAGCAACTAAAGGCTGACTTTAAACTCCTTTTTTAAGCGCCCTTTCAACAGTCCGTATTGCGCAGAATTCGCCGCACATGCTGCACACTTCGCTTTCCGTTGGAGGAATCTCCGCCCTCCACTCCCTTACCTTATCAGGGTTGAGGCTCAAGGAAATCTGACCGTTCCAGTCAAGGGCCTTCCTGTATTTTGCCATCTTCATATCAATAACCCCCTCTTTCACGTCATCTATGCTCGGAAGTCTGATGTGCTCTGATGGGGTAACATAGCAGAGGAAATCAGCGCCTGCAGCGCCTGCAACAGCGCCGCCGATAGCTGCAGAAACATGATCGTACCCCATGCCGATGTCCGTAACAAGCGGTCCGAGCACATAAAACGGCGCGCCTTTGCATATTTCCTTCTCAAGTCTCACATTTAATTCAACCTGGTTCAGCGGAACGTGGCCCGGCCCCTCGATAATAACCTGGACATTGGCCTCAATTGCCCTGTCCCTCAATTCTCCGAGGGTAAGCAGCTCTTCTATCTGGGTGCGATCCGTTGCATCGGCAAGACACCCCGGACGCATCCCATCGCCAAGACTCAGGGTCATATCGTATTTTAATGCGATCTCCAGAAGCCTGTCGTACTGTTCATACAGAGGGTTGTCTTTTTCATTGTATATCATCCACTCAAGCAAAAAGGAGCCTCCCCTGCTCACGATATCGAGAATCCTGCCCTCGCTCTTCAGCCTCTCAACAGCCCTCATGGTCAGGCCGGAATGAACAGTGACAAAATCAACACCTTCCGCAGCATGAGCTTCTATCACTTCAAAAAGGTCATCAGGCGTCATTTTGGAGATAGACCCCTTCTGTGCTGCGGCCCACACCGCTGCCTCGTATATGGGGACTGTGCCGACAGCTATGGGAGATTTCCTCAGCATCATATTGCGCAGTTCTTTTATCGGTCCGCCTGTAGAGAGGTCCATGACGGCATCAGCGCCGTATTTCACAAGGACCTCAAGCTTCTCCATCTCGCTTTCAATAGATATCTTGTCTTTGGACGTCCCGATATTGGCATTGATCTTTGTACGCATCATTTTGCCGATGCCGAGAGGCGTTATCCTGTGGTTCTTATTGATAGGTATAACGCTCACCCCTGCTGCAATATCCTCAGAGAGTTGCTCAGGAGAAATCCCCTCTGCCGCAGCAACAAGCCTTACCTCATCCGTTACAATGCCCTTTTTTGCCGTCTCAATTCTTGTCATTTCAATAACCTCATGAATCCTTCTGTATTTGATTTTATATCTTCAGAACCCAATATAGCCGATATGAGCGCTATACCAAAAGCCCCTGATTCCAGCACACTCTCTACCCTCTCCTTTTTTATGCCGCCTATCGCAAAGACAGGTATCGATATTTCCGTCCTGACCTCCCTGATGAGATCAGTCCCCAAAGGTTTCCCGTATTTTATCTTGGAAGGAGTTTCAAAAATCGGCCCGA
>PGYF01000085.1:0-4490 GCA_002839535.1 Nitrospira bacterium HGW-Nitrospira-1 | reverse complement strand
AACAGCAAGCGCTATATCAACCCTGTCATTAATAAAGAGTTTCGCCCTGTATCCGGCCGTAAGCTCTCTTAAAGAATAGGCCATACGCAACAGTTCCCTTGTCCCAATATCTTTTTCCCGTAACTGGACAGCCTGCGCACCGCCCTTCAATGCCTCATTAACTGCCGTGATGAGTGATGCGTAATGAGTAACGAGTTTTCTGTCTGTAATTAGATAAAGTTTAAAATCTAACAACTCTGAGTTCCCAGGTTATGCCCCATCCATGCAGGACATTGTATGTGAGCGGTTTCTTTTGCCGATATTCCAACAGTCTTATCATAATAAAGAGGCAAAAGCCTCGGAGCGCAGCGAGAATGAGCGAACATATTATGTCCTGTCTCTCTCACAGTATGCCTTCTATTGGGCTGCTTGCAGTGGCGTATAATTTTCTGGGTATCCTGCCTGCCTTGTATGCAAGCCTTCCTGCCAGCACAGCATGTTTCATCGCCTCTGCCATTGCTATAGGGTCTTTTGCTCCTGCGATCGCTGTATTTAAAAGTACGGCGTCGCATCCAAGCTCCATCGCAATCGCAACATCTGATGCAGTCCCAACGCCTGCATCAACGATAATGGGCAGCTTTATTGTATCGAGTATGATCTTCAGGTTGTACGGGTTGCGTATGCCGAGCCCGGAACCGATAGGCGCAGCAAGCGGCATAACCGCCGCCGCGCCTGCGTCAGCGAGCCTCCTTGCCATAACAGGGTCATCGTTGGTATAGGGAAAAACAATGAATCCCTCCTTTGCCAGTATCCCGGTTGCTTCCAGCAGTCCGATAACATCAGGAAAAAGAGTCTTTTCATCGCCGATGACTTCCAGCTTTATCAGGTCTGAGACACCAGCCTCCCTTGCCAGCCGCGAGTATCTGAGGGCGTCCGCCACAGTATAACAGCCGGCTGTGTTTGGAAGTATCTTGTATTTTTTCGGATCAATGTAATCAAGGAGGTTGCTGGATTTCCTGTCGGTGATGTTAGTCCTCCTTACGGCCACTGTAACAACATCAGCTCCTGAGGCTTCAATGGCCCTTGCCGTCTGTTCAAAATCCTTGTACTTGCCGGTCCCAACCCAGAGCCGCGACCTGAACTCTATGCCTTTGATGATAAGCATATCTTCCATATTCCTCCTCTATTTCCCCGAAATGTCTTTACTCATTACACATCACGCATTACGCATTACGGTCTTTCATCCGCCGCCGACAAAGTTTACTATCTCAAGCACATCCCCGTCATAAAGCCTGAAGCTTGCGTAATCCGTTTTTTTGATCACCTGCATGTTCACTTCAACCGCAACCCTTCCCGGGGTTATTCCCAACTCCTCAAGAAGTTCCTTAAGCGTTGCCGCCAGGATATTTTTCTTTATTTCACCGTTTATCTTCAGTCTCATAAAATAAAAAACCGCATCCCTTTTGGGATACGGTCGCCTTTTCTCCACTCCTTAATCCCTGCGCCGGCATTATCCGTATCAGGTTCAAAGGGTCTCTCCCGTAAAACGAGAAACTCTCAGGCATATCTGCCTCCCCCAAAGTATACTAAAGTATAGTTTAGCCCCGGATTCAAAGTCAAACAAACAGAGTAGTCTGCAGGTTTGCGGGTAAAATGACCGGGCAATTGAGCGAAACTCATAAGACCTGATACACTATGAAATGGACAGCTGGAAGCAAAACATATATTTTGTCCTCGTTGAGCCGAAAGAGCCCGGCAATATCGGCGCCTCGGCGCGGGCGATAAAGAATATGGGGTTCAGGAACCTCTGCCTCGTAAAGCCTCCGGCAGAGATGTCGGAAGAGGGGAGATGGTTTGCCCGCAATGCGCATGACGTCCTTGACTCTGCAGAGACACATGATTCTGTTGAGGAGGCGCTCAGGGACAAGGCCGTTGTTGTGGGAACGACCCGGCGGATAGGGAAGATGCGCGGGGTGATATTGCCTGTTGAAAAAGGAGCGGCAAGGGTTCGTGGTATAGCAGAAAATAATAAAGTCGCAATCCTCTTCGGGAGAGAAGCAAGAGGGCTCAATAATGACGAGGTCAATGAGTGCGGTTTCATGATCAAAATCCCAAGCAGTGAAATCCAGCCCTCCCTGAACCTTTCACAGGCGGTGCTGATCATCGCATACGAACTTTCAAAATTTAAAGAGGCGATGGAGGATGCGTGCTGCAACATACAAAAGAAGAAATACAACAACTCAGCGTTAATGGAAGACCTTAAAGCCCATGGAGAAATCGCACCCTTATACGAAAGGATATCCGGGGTTCTCGAACTGCTTGAATATATCCCGAGGGGTGACAGAAATCTCATCAAAAATATCATTGTCAATCTGAAACACTTCATCGGCAGGGCAGGGCTTACTGAAAAAGAACTGAACATGATCCAGGGGATATGCACCCAGATAGAGAAAAAGGTGGTTAAACGATAGACTGCCTGAGCGTATTTATCTTGTGCGCCAGACACCCTGCGCCAAAGCCGTTGTCTATATTCATGACCGCTATGCCGGGAACGCATGAATTAAGCATTGCAAAGAGCGCTGTCAGGCCGCCAAGGCTGACGCCATAGCCGGTTGACGTCGGCACAGCGATGATCGGTTTGTCAGTCATCCCTCCCACAACAGACGGCAGAGCTCCTTCCATGCCGGCTGCCACGACAATAACCCGTGCATTCTGTAACTGAGCGGAGGCGTCCATCAGCCGGTGAAGTCCGGCAACTCCCACATCATAGACTGTCTCGACTTTACTGCCGAGAAAAGATGCGGTTACGGCCGCTTCTTCAGCCGCAGGGATATCCGATGTGCCTGCGGTCAGGATAAGAATATTTCCTGTTTTTTTCTTTTCCTCTCCCACAGCGATAATTTCTGAGTCAGGATAAAAAACAGCTTCTTTGATTTTGAGGGAATTATATATCTTTTTAGAGGCCTTTGTTATCAGAAATGATCCGCTTTTTATGTGCATCGCCCTTGCGATAGTCAACACCTGTTTGTCTGTCTTGCCGGATGCAAAGATGACCTCGGGCACGCCCTGCCTGAGATGTCTGTGATGGTCAACCTTTGCAAAGGTCATGTCCTCATACGGCAGGTGTTTTAATTTCCTGAGGGCATCTTCGACAGAGACCTTGCCGTCTTTTACAGAGGCCAAGAGGTTTTTGATATTGTCCATGGAATAAAGAAAACGTTAAAATTCGGGCTTTAGTGTGCGGTTCATAAGCATGCTGACAGCAGCCACAGGTGACTTTTCTTTGTAGATGACTTCGTATATCTGCTCGACGATCGGCATTTCAATACCCTGCTTCCGGGATAATTCAAATGCGGACAAGGCTGTTGCAACGCCCTCAGCCACACTCTTTGTAGAGGAAAGAATCTCCTTCAGTTTCAGGCCCTTGCCCAGACTCACCCCGACAGAGTAATTTCTCGAAAGAGGTCCTGTGCATGTCAGGACAAGGTCGCCGAGTCCGCTCAGCCCTGAAAATGTCCTCTCATCAGCTCCCATGGACACACCTAATCTCACAATTTCGACAAGCCCCCTTGTTATGAGAGCAGCCCTTGCGCTATGACCTAACCCCATGCCGTCTGTTATCCCTGACGCAATAGCGATAACATTTTTCAGTGCGCCTCCAAGTTCAACCCCAAGCATGTCCGTATGTGTGTATACCCTGAAATAATGCGTATTGAATATCTCCTGAAGAATAAGTCCTGTGTCTGGGTCTTCTGTCGCCAGCGTTACGGCCGTCGGGAGCTTGTTAATTACTTCTCTTGCAAAGCTCGGACCTGAGAGCGCCGCTGTCTGATGTCCTGTTATTTCCTTAAGGATTGAAGATACGGTCAGCAGTGTTCCCTGCTCAATGCCCTTTGATGCGCTGATAATAACAGCATTTTCCGGGATATACTTCACAGCGTTTTTAAATACAGCGCGGGTAAACTGGGTCGGCACGACATTGAGGATATAGCGTGATTTTTTTACCGCCTCTTCAATGTCGTGCGTTACTTTCAGGTTGGCTGGCAGTTGAACATCAGGGAGATAGACACTGTTGATCCCGGTATTATTTATCGTTTCAACCAGGTCCTTCTCAAAGGCCCAGAGCGATACATCATATTCCTTCTCGGCAAGAAGACATGCAAGCGTCGTCCCCCAGCTCCCGGCGCCTATAACAGATATATAGCTCATGCATTACTCTTCATGGTTTTTTATAAACTTTGGAACTTTAGTATATAGCAAATAAAACAAGGGTCTTCGCGTAAGAGTATGGGTCATTCTTGTCACAAATCATGTCATTCCACGACCCCCCTCCGTCATTCCACGACTTGATCGGGGAATCCATACCCTATTCTGGATTGTCCGGTCAAGCCGGACAATGACAACAATATATAAGTCTGGATTCCGAGCCTGCCCCGCACCCCCTGATCAAGTCAGAGGGCATGCTTGATGCGGGGGTCAAGCCGTGGAATGACGAAATCCCGTGTAAACGT
>PGYF01000084.1 GCA_002839535.1 Nitrospira bacterium HGW-Nitrospira-1 | reverse complement strand
GACTTTAAAAGAGGTAAAAAAGTAGAATTGGTTGGAGTAGATTTTACATGAGGCAACGAATATTCATTTCGTATAGTTTTTTAAATGAGGCAACAGGGGCGTTGCGGCGCAACACATGGAAAATCAGGCATTGAGAGATTAGGCGGTCTTTTTATTTTCTGCCGCACAGGAGTTCGGACAATCTCCTTTCCTTTTCCCTGTATTCAACCGGCATTGCAGGCTTATGAAGCGTTTCGACAAACTGTTTGACGCCGCCTGCAAGCATCCCTTCATGCACAGAAATCCTCCTGATATTATAGAGAGGCTGCCCCTCTGCATTACCGCCTCCGTATGCCGACAGGATAATATTTATAGAAAGGGTTTTAGCGATCGCTATCGCCCTTTCATCATAATCCCTGAAGATCCTGCCGAAGGGGATGCTGAACATCGGGCTTTCATCCCTTATTCTGCTCCGGTAAAATTCGAGGCTGCCCGCTATCTCATCTCTAATCTCCTGGTCGCTCAAACACTTCAGGACAGGATGCGAACGCGTATGTATTCCAAAACTGACCAAAGGGTTTTTCTTTAATCTCCTGATATCTTCCAGGGAAAGGAAAAGGTCCTTCTCAGAACTTCTGTACTCTTCTTCCGGGACCAATGTATTCAGTAGTTTTTCGATAATGCGCCTGTTCTTTGAGCTGTCATAATTGTTCCGGGAGAAACTGATTATCTCATCCGCCCGGATATCCGCCTTGTATTCATCGTTTATGAACCCGGCAAGTTCCCGGGCAAAGCCCTTATGGATGCCGTAGTTATAGAGATACCGCCAGTATATTGCCTGATCGCTGATACAGTCTGTTATGAGAAAGCAGGTGGATGGCAAACCATAGGCCTCCATAACCGGCAGCGCATGGGTAACATATGATTTGGGGCCGTCATCAAAGGTGAGCGCAAGGAGTCGGCTGTTGGTTTTTGCTTCTCCTGAGATGCGCCTGACGATCTCTTCCAGGGCAACAATATCGAAATCCTTCTTCAGTCTTATGATAAGCTGCTCAAATAATTCCGGGCTGATATTCCCAAGCCCCTTCAGTGACAAAAGGTCACGGTCATCTATTGAATGAAGCAAAAGAACAGGATAATTGCTCATACGGAGTCGCATTCAAACACTAACTGCGTTGGCTTCGTCGTCAGTTCCTCAACATACCCAACAGTATGCCTGCGTCGCTTCCTCTTTGCCGCCTTGTTATCATTTTGAATGCAACTCCGTATCATCGAACTATTACCGGCGGGACATAGCCGAAGAGTTCCACTCCAGAGTCGCGTTCTTCCTTATTGGAGAAATATTCTTGAATAAGGCCGTCCTCAAGGTTTTTCAGGCAGACACAGGCTGCTGCAGCGTCGAAATCTTTCAGTTGGTATAGCCTTCCGGTATTTCGTGGTTGCTTATGGGACACGACACTCCCTTTGGCGCTGATCTCTTCTATTGCCTTCACCATCAGTTCTATGCCTTCAGCGATGACCTTCAGGAATATGGCGTTCAGGTCATCGTCTTTTTCGAGAAGCGGTTTTGTCTGGCAGATGATATCGCCGGTATCTATGCCCGTGTTTATGTGGTGCACGGTGACGCCGATATATTCGGGTTCCCTATTGACTATCGGCCACGCATAACTCCACATGCCGCGGTAATAAGGGGAAAGTCCGGAGTGGATGTTTATCATTGCAACAGCCGGAAGTGAGATCAACTCCTGCCTGATCACACTGCTTCCCAATACAGCTATGATATCAGGTTTGAATGGCTCAAGATACTCCCGGAGTTGAGGGCTGTTTATTTCGTTGCATCCGATATGCAGATACTGTGTGCCCGGCTTTTCGGCCACAACATCAAAGCGCTCTTTAAGATAATGACTCAGCATTGGATGATGCCGAAATCCTGCAGAATAGGTTTCAGTAAACTTTTTCATGAATTGTTCGTCCTTCATCAGGCTCGCTGCATTCTTTCTGAAGAGGTTTCTGAATGCCGAAAGCAGGGTAATTTTTTTTGGCTGAGCAGGATAGGCCTCGCGCACAACACAGGCTATGTCGAATCTCTCCTGAAGCCTGTTTATAAAACTCGTGTGATGAAACCCTGTTCGTGTGACTATGACTGTCTTCACAGGCCTAATCCGGATAATTCATAAATTTCAGGCAAATCGAAACAGGATAAGGCGGGATATAGTATTGGAGCGGATTTTTTTGCCGATATTCCGACAGTATGTATCTCAGAGATCAAGAGGCAAAAGCCTCGGAGCGCAGCGAGAATGAGCGAGAGTACTATATTCCGACTTATCCTTACCATAGTTCCGGCCATAATTTATAAATAATGCGGCCTAAAAAAGCCTCACGTCAACCATCTCATCGGCCTCTATTCCGTTTTTAAGGAGCGGTATCACTATAGCGCCGTCCGCCCTCACAAGTGTCGTTATCAGCCCGGACTTCCCGAGGACAGGCACAGCCCAGAGTTCCCCTTCCCTTTCTTCAAGCATCACCCTGACATGATCTTCCCTGCCCTGCGAGGAAGCGACATTTTTTGAAAGCCTTGCCCTTACTGTCCGGCTGCTGTATTGCGGCCACCTCTCCTTAAGTCCGGAGAGCCTGTGTAAAACAGGCCTGATAAAAAGCTCAAAGCAGATGAGTACCGCAGCAGGATGTCCTGGAAGCCCGAAAACAGGGATACCCTTTATGACCCCGCCGATCATCGGCTTGCCGGGCTTAAGAGAAACACCGTGGAAGAGCACCCCTGGTGATCCAATATCATTGATTATCCTCGCCGCCATATCCTTTGTCCCGACCGACGTCCCGCCGGATAAAACAATCGCATCAGAATCAGACATGGCAGCCTCTATCGCACCCCTCAGGTTTTTGTATTCGTCCCTGAAGATGCCTTTCTTTATCGGAATACCGCCGGACTCAGAGACCATCGCGGAAATTACGTAGGAATTTATATCCCTGACCTTTCCGGTTTCCGGGGATATATGCGCCGGCACAATCTCATCGCCTGTCGAAATAATCGAGACCAACGGTCTTTTATAAACTGCTATTTCAGTTACGCCGACGCCAGCACAGGCGCCAATGTCCTGTGGCCGCAATCTCTGCCCCTGCCGTACAACAATATCTCCTCTTTTGACGTCTTCCCCCACCTGAATCACATTTTCACCAGGCGCAACAGGCTTCATGACCTCTATCATCTGTTTGTCGATAATCTGGACGTGCTCGAACATAACTACCGCATCGGCGTTTTGGGGGAGCATGCCGCCGGTCGGGATCTTGCTTGCGCTGTCTTTGGGAAGCAGGAAATCAGCCTTCTGAGACATCAGAATCTCATGAAAGAGGTTGAGATAGGCGGGAATTGTCTCTGATGCGCCAAAAGTGTTTTCTGCCCTGACAGCATATCCATCGACTGTTGACCGGGCAAAGGAAGGTGCAGCTTATCGGCGCGGAGATTCCCAAGCAGCATTCCCAGCGCTGTTTCGGCGTCCACCACATTTTCCCTTCCGAGCATGTCTTTCATCTGTCTCTATTATACCCAATTTCTCCTTTCATGATTTCTGCGTTATCGTGTTTCTTAAGCAAACATCCGATATGCTATAATTGGAATAATGAACTCTTTATCACACATACTCCAACGCATTGATTCAAAAAAACAGGATTATGCATTATACGATTTTAAACAAACGGAAAATAATGCCCTGACGATTTTTTTCGATCTTGCCCAGGAATTCGACAGCTTCGAGGATTTTTGCTGCCTCTGTGTCGCAATCCCGAAAGGGTTCTTTGATCTTGAGGCAAAACTCTATCTGATTGATCCGAAAACAAACGATTTGTCGCTCATCGCAGCAACTGAAGACGCCAAAGATCAGTTACACAGACCTCCACTTTATGAAATCGTCCCTGACAAAAATCTCTTCTATACAAGCACAAAGCATCTGGTATTGATCATACGTGGGAAAGCAATGTTCATCGATCAACTCCCCTTTAAGACAAAGGATAATATCCTCGGTCTCCTGGAAGTATATCCAACAGACGATCTGGGTTCTCACGGCGAACTCTTCCTTGAAAAATATGCCAACCGTATCGGTTATAACATCCACAACAAATTCATGATCGAGAAAAATATCGAACATCTGAAGTTCATCCGCTCCCTTGTCGCTGACATAGAGCATAATGTCATCGCCCCCAATATCATCTACAAACTGTTTTTGAACCACCTCAGGAAAAAGATCGAGAAAAATATCGCCCTTGAAAAAGATATTATCATATGCGCAGAGAGAGCTTCAGACGACCGGGACTTTCATAAAAAAATATTGTCTGAACTCCATGAGATCAACATAGGGCTGATGGAGGAACTGCAAAATATCGAGAAACACTATAAAAATATGAGTCTCTTTCTGGAGACCTTGTTCCGCAGAAGCCATTTTGACAAAGGGCGATTTACCCTCCTTACCAAAAAATGTTACATGAACAGGGATGTTGTACAGCCGCAGCTCGAACGGTTTCTTGACAGGTTCCAGGGCATGGGGATATCTGTAAACTATCAGTCAAGCGGGATACCGGAACAGGAAACCATCAGTGTGGTTGATATCGGTCTCATAGCCCAGGTATATGCCAACCTTTTCTCGAACGCCCTGAAATACACAGAGGAGATAATAACTGAGACCGGGGAAAAGAAGAAAAGCATCTCCTATGGCCATGAGATCCTCAGGGATTATTTCGGCCCCGGCAACGACGGGATCAAATACAATGTCTTCAGCACCGGCCCCCATATTCCGCCGGAAGAACGAGAAAAAATCTTCGAAGATGAGTACCGCGGCAGCAATGCCCTCAACAGGCCTGGGATCGGTCATGGCCTCGCCTTCATCAAGGTTGCGGTTGAACTGCATGGCGGCATTGCCGGGTATGAGCCTACGCAATACGGAAACAATTTTTTCCTGATACTGCCGAGGTAATTATCAGGAATTCAGAAAGGGCTTGACCGGTTTTCCCTATCGTATATTCAGCAGTTGGCAGGCCTGGCTTTCACTCCGGACGCCCTTTTTCTGCCGTTCTAAGCTCATTCCGCTATAGCCGTGAAACTCACCCTTCGGGTTCAGACACTCACGGCTATTTAACGCTCCATTTCGCCAGGAACAGCGACGAAAAGAGGGCGAAGCCGCTCAATCCAGCCCCGTCAACCCGAAAAATACAAGTTACAATCGCTGATTGAATAATTATATGCAGGTTAAAAATTGTATTCCGGCATGTAAAAGGTGTTGCTGCAAAATACTTTTCAGTCATCCACGCCCCTGCTAATTGCATTTTTTGGGTCAACTGTTTTTTGTAGGCTTATATCCAGCGCCGCTGGGATTTAACCTTACAACATGGGATGATTCCCAGTTCTGGAAAAGTTCTACGATCTTATCCAGCGATTCTTCATGCAGTTTCTCAATCTTTTCCCTCGCCGGTATTGTGGCAATAAGCTGCTTATCTATGAAATCACCGATCCTCTGCTGATTTACTACGGAGAAGAAGACCATACCTTTGAATATCCTTTTGTTTGTCTTGAAGGAAAACATAAATCTTTCGAGGGAATTTTCAAGGAAAAGATCATTTCTTGCCTGCGTCTTTCTGTCAATCGCAATGGCCTGTAGCCAGTATCTCTTGTCAATGACAGCATCTGCCTTCATTTCCATCAAGGTATGGCCCAGATTCTTTCTGTCCACTGTATAGGTATTATGCGCCACGGTGTCAGCCGCAAGATGGCTCATATATCCATAGACAAAGGCCTTTTGCTGGTCTGTCCTGGCGGATTTCATCAGATCAAAGGAAACCTCCCAGCTATGCGAACTCTTATTTTTCGGCATATATTTCTTGCCGATAATGATGTCAGCCATAAGGGTTCCGTAAAGAAAATCCTTTCTGTGCCGCCTTATAATCTCGACAAGGCCCGCGGGAAGGAGCGCGCCTAATGAATAGAGCTCATTGCCGAGGTAGATATGGGTCAGCGGCCCCCAGGCAAAAGATACTGCCGGAATAAGCAGAAAAGATGGAATTAGCAATAACTTAAACAGTTTCACGTCAACTCCTTTATTAAATCCAAAACCAGCCTTGTTCCGACCCCTGAGGCGCCCTTTGGCACATAAGGCCTTTCCTTTTCAGCCCAGGCAGTCCCTGCTATATCAAGGTGCGCCCAGGGCGTATCACCGGCAAATTCATACAAGAAATATGCAGCTGTAACAAGCCCGCCATCTCTGCCGCCGATGTTCTTGATATCAGCAATATCACTCTTTAAATATTCCTTGTACTCCTCAAAAAGCGGCATCTCCCAGACACGCTCATAGGTATTTTCACCTGATTTCCTCAGGGCATCGAGCAGTTTCCGGTCATTGCCCATCATCGCTATCGCCTCATTGCCGAAGGCTATTAAACATGCGCCCGTAAGGGTGGCTATATCAATTATAGCCCTTGGCTTCAGCCTCCTGGCGTATGCAATTGCGTCTGCGACAACAAGACGCCCCTCGGCGTCAGTGTTGATAATCTCGATGGTTTTACCGCTGAGCGACCTTACCACATCGCCGGGTTTTACGGCAGCGCCTCCGGGGAGGTTTTCTGTTGCAGGAAGTATGCCGATGAGATGTATCGGCAACTCTAAGGCAGCGACCGCCTTCATAACGCCAAGGACAGAGGCTCCGCCTGCCATATCGTATTTCATCTTCTCCATGCTATCCGGGGGTTTCAGGGATATACCCCCGCTGTCAAAGGTTATTGATTTGCCGATAAGGACAACAGGCGCTCCTTTGGCCCCTTTATAATCAAGCACAATAAACCGGGGTTCTTCCCTCGATCCCTTCGCAACAGCAAGAAAAGCGCCCATACCGAGCCTCTTCGCATCATTTTTGTCCAGCGCCTTAACCGACAGACGCTTTGTTCTTAAAGACAAAGCCGCCTTTGCAAGATGAGTCGGCGTCATATCATTGGCCGGCGTATTCACCATATCTCTGGCAAAACACACACCGCCTGTCACAGCCTCAGCCCGCTTTAATCCTTCAGTAAGCTCTTTGGCAGGTTTCGCAAGGAGGGTGATATTCTCAAGAAATTTTTTGTCCTCATCCTTTTTGTATTTTCTGTAGGTATAAAGACCGAGCAGCGCGCCTTCAATAAATTCAACAGGAGAGATTTTCAGGGCAGACAGGAAATCAGTAGAGAGCGCAGCCTTTTTCATCCCCATGCTCCGAAGATATGTTGCTGCCTTTCCCCCTGCCTGGCGTATTTTTTCTGCGGATATCCGGTCCTTTTTGCCGAGTCCGACGAGAAGAAACCTTTGAGGTTTTACAGAATCAGGGGCCTTCATTAAAAACACTTCATTTTGTTTGCCGGAGAATTCTTTGGAAAATACCTTTTTGATAAACGGCGCTATTGCCCGGGGCAACTTCTTCAGTTCCTCTGCTGCGTCCTCGGGAAAAAGGAAGATAAGCGCATCGCAGGCGCAATCTTCCCCTTTGATATTCTTTATATCTATATTCATTGATTTCTTGTAAGACAACGTAATTTCTACTTAATGAATAAGCAATTTATCCCTGTGCTCTTGGCACAGGGTTCTTCACTTATTTTAGCTTATTTTCACCGGAAATAGCTATTATCAGAAGCCATAATTATCTGAAAAGAAGCAACATCGGGATTGACAGATAATGCTGTTTCGGCTAATGATGTATATACATGCAGACATTTGAAGACAACCCTTATTTTTCAAGAAAAAATATACAAAGGCTCTATGGCTCTCATTTTACCGATAACAATAAAGCAACCCTCCTTTGGAAGGGACATGAATCGTTTCAGATCATATTCGACTCAATAAAGAAGGCAAACGAACTGATCTGCCTTGCATTCTATATTTTCAGGGACGATGAAACAGGCAGGGAACTGGCGGAGATACTAAAGCAGAAGGCCCTCGAAGGCGTTAAGGTTTATATTCTTTACGACCACTTTGGTTCACTTTTTACACCAATGAAATTCTGGAATAACCTCAGGGATGCAGGTATTCAGATAAGGGCGTCCCGTCCTTTTAAATGGACGTCTCCGCTGCATTATGTTCACCGGGACCACAGAAAGCTGATTATTATTGACGGCAAACTCGCCTTTACCGGCGGGCTGAATATCGCGGATGAGTACAGGGGGTATCACCGTCTCAAGAAAAAAAAGGGCTGGAGAGACACCGGCATATTTCTGGAAGGCCCCATAGCAAAAAAACTCCTGGATGAATTCACGAAAAGCTGGGTCATCTGGAAAGGCGCTTCCATTGTGTTTGAAAAAACCATCAAGCCGTTAAAGGACGGCCTCCCGGTCCTGCCGATATTTGCAAGCTCTGCCCGGGGCAGACGCCAGATGAGAAAGCTCATCTATTACAGCATCAACAACGCCCGCAAAAGCATATATCTGACAACAGCATACTTTACACCAAGCAGAAGAATGCTCCAGATACTCGGAAATGCGGTCCGCCGCGGGGTAGAGGTAAAATTGCTTTTGCCCGGGAGATCGGATATCTCTTCCGCGCACTATGCAGGCAGGGCTTTTTTCACGAAACTGCTCAGGGCAGGCGCCAGGATATATAATTACCAGGGTGAAATACTCCATGCAAAGACTTCTGTATTTGATGAAGTCTGGAGCATAATCGGTTCAGCCAACCTTGACTTCCAGTCCCTGAGGCGAAATGACGAAGGCAATGTCGGGATCATTGACAAAGAGTTCGGCAAACAGATGGCTGCTATCTTTGATAAAGACCTGAAAAAATCTGAAGAAATCACCCTGACAGACTGGATGCAGAGGCCCCTGATTGACAAGCTCAAAGAGCATTTCTACTCGCTATTCAGGAGAAGGCTCTAATACGGATTATTTATCCTAAAAAACGGCAGTCAGTAGATATCAAGTTGGGTTTTGATCGCCTCGTTTGTCCTGAGCATATCTTCTTCTGAAATAAGACCCGCACGTTTATACAGTCGCAATTTGCTTACAGTTGCCAACTGATCGGCCATCACCTTGCTCTCTTTACCGTCCAATAAAACCAGTGCCTCACTTGGATAAAGACGATCTGTCTTGCTGGTTAGAGGAACAACTTGAACTCGATTGAGGAACTTGTTTGATGCATTGTTACTAACGATCACCGCGGGACGTTTTTTCCTGATCTCTCCGCCTACAGAAGGATCGAAATTAACCCACCAGACCTCACCTCTTTTCATTTGCTATATCCTTAAAGCTTATCTCTGCCCAATCCAAGGCTCCCGCTTCTCGTTTTTTGTCTTTTGACATTTGGGAATATGCTAATTCCATGTTTGGGCGAACTACATGCGGGCGAACCAATCCCTCAATAAATTTGCTGATTTTGCGGGTGGCGATGGTCTTATGAAGACCTTCATAAACTTCCTCATCTATGGTTATGGTCAATTTTTTTTGCATCGACATCCTCCTTTCTTATACGTATAGTATACGTGCAACAAAAGGCTATGTCAACAACTCGAATTGCCTCATCAAAAAACCACCGATCGATTTCTATGTGAGGCAACGGGGGTTAATTGCTCGTTCGGTATCAACGTCCCTAATTCTTCATGGGTATAGTTCTCCTTTCTCTTTAAGAGATTGTTTTGACCCTTGAGAATTATACCCTAATTTGAATTTACAGAATTGATGTTACACTATCAATAAAGCTGAACCTCGACATTCTCTGAAGAGACGATCATGAACCGGTTCTTTGAATTGATAAAGAGCATGACTCATGAACGCCTGATAAGTTATTGTCACAATAGATTATTATAGAGAGATTGCCATTGTGGGTGAGATAGAAGAGGAGGGTAGAAAAAGATTGATCGGGGTGGGCAGGCTTGTCTGCGATGCCAATGTAGAGAAGGGAGAATATGCGGTTCGGTTGTTGTGGGTGACCTCTGGCAGAGGAAAGGACCGGGCACAGAGCTGCTTGACTATGCGATTAATATTATCGCTAAAAAAGGGGATTGAAGGAGATAAACGCCGTAGTTATGCCGCATAATTATGCCATGATCAAGATGTTTGAAAGGCAGGGATTTACAATAGAAAGGGATTTTGAGGAGGGGGTAGTCAATGTCGAAAGGATCTTAGCGTGAAATAATTGCAGAGCATGCGGGTTGTAGTCCGGCTAAAGCCGGCTGAAAGTAAGTTTAGAAAAGGAGGAGTTTATGAACACAAGCGCTACAGCAGTTGAAAATCATGGATGGCGGGTTACATTTGCCGCCATGGGCATTAACCTTGCCCTTGGTATCCTGTATACCTGGAGCGTCATCAGCAAGGGTGTGCCCCAGGATTGGAATTGGAGCGAAGCAGACAAATCGTGGCCGTATGCGATTGCCTGCTTGGTATTCTCGATAGTGATGGTTCCGGCGGGCTGGCTTCAAGATAAGATCGGCCCCCGTATCGTGGCCAGTTTAGGCGGCCTTTTGGTTGGCGCCGGGTTTATAATGGCCAGCATGACCACCTCGCCTTTGGGCTACATAGTTGGTTTTGGCTTGCTTGCCGGCGCGGGGATAGGCTTTGGCTATGCCTCAGCAACCCCACCGTCAGTAAAGTGGTTTCCGGCAGCTAAGACAGGACTTATTGCGGGAATAGTGGTTTCCGGCTTTGGCCTGGCCTCTGTTTATGCCGCCCCTATGACAACGTGGCTGATAGACGCTTACGGTATTAACCATACGGTCATGGTATGGGGCATTGCCTTTCTGATCGTCGTGGTTGGACTTGCTCAAGTTTTGAAGGCGCCTCCAAAAGGCTATGTGCCCGCTGGAGCCGATCAGGCAAAGACAGTTGTTGGGAAAAGAGAAGATTATACTCCGAAAGAGATGCTTGGCACAGCACAGTTCTATATGATCTGGTTTATGTACGCCTGCGGCGCCGGCGCCGGGCTTATGATCATTGCCAAGCTGGCCATGATCGCCAAGCAGCAGGCAGATATTAACCTGGGTTTTATTCTCGTGGCAGTGCTGGCCCTCGGCAATGGGGCGGGCCGCATAATAGCCGGAATGTTAAGCGACAAAATCGGACGCAAGGCCACCATGTTTATCTGCTTTGTGTTTCAGGCTGTTTTGGTCTTCTTGCTTTCACAAGCAAGTGGCGGCAGTCTCCTGGCAAGTGTTTCGGTTCTGGCGATAATCTCAGCCCTTATCGGGGGGAACTACGGGGCAAATCTCTCGCTCTTTCCGTCTATTACTAAAGACTTTTATGGTTTAAAAAACTTCGGGACAAACTACGGGCTGGTATTTACCGCCTGGGGTGTTGGCGGGTTTATGCTGGCGCTTTTAGCCGGCAAACTTTACGATATATACCAGACCTTTGCCCTGGCGTATTACGGCGCTTCGACGTTATTGATCCTGGCAGCGATTATGGCGATTTTCGTTAAGCCGCCACATCACTACCTCGAAGAGATTAAGGAGTAAGGGTTGACGAATGAACAAAGCAAACCCTGGGGGACGTTGTTTCTAATTATGCTTTACATTAACATTAGCACTACGCTTCTCCCTGAATATCCAAGCGTGCTTGTCGTGGCATGAGTAATCTTATCCAAAGACCCCTTGCTTATCAAGTAATTACACTATTAGAAACAACGTCCCCAAAGCAAGGGGATTTGTCCATTGAACGAAACCGTGTATAGATTTTTCTGTGTCAATATCTCGTTTATCAAATTTGAAATTGAGTGATTCGTGTCCAGCATTTTGTCTGGCGTATTCATGCCCTGCTCGTGGATTAATATATGTGTTTCTCCAGCCTGTCGGGTTCCATGTAATATTTACAAGCAGAACATCACTCATTTCTATTTCCTTAATTTGCAAGGTAGCGGCCAACGATTGAGTTCAGTGGCGGCGGAACGCCGTCCGCTGCAACGATTGGTTAGGCGTTTAATGGTAACTGCCCCCTATTTCCCCTATTTCCCTATGTATTTTATCTATTATTGCTTGGCATTAAAAGACTTACGTAAACTGTCTCCTTCTTCCCCGAGAAAAGGGTTGCATCCCCTTTCTCCTATTCTAAAGGGTTGTGTCACCCTTCCCTTTCATCCATTCCTTATCATTTCCTTATCATTTTCCTTTTTTCAATTCTTCCAGTCGCTTATTCATTTTCTCTTGTAATTCCTCCCATTCCTGACTATACTTTTCGGGATTTGACAAAGCTTTTTTCGCCCATTCAATCTGCCACGCGTAAAAACTGTCTATCCATTCTTCAATTGGCATTCCCAGTTTTTTGGACAGCTTCTCATTCTCTTCAATCATTTTTACTGGGTTCTGCTGATATTTTTCCGCAAGATATCCTGTTTGTGCCCAGTATTCCACGAACTCGTCATCAGTTAATGCCTTTGTCGGTTTTGTTTCTTCCTGTGTCTTTTGAGTAACTGTTTCTTCAGTTTTTTCCACTTTGGCTGATGCCTTTTCTTCAGCCTTTTTCCCGCAGCTAGCCAACGCTATAAGACTGATTACAACTATCAATGTTAGTAATATTTTTGCCGATCTCATTGTTCATCACCTCCTTTTTTTATCTTTTTCTTGGTTGTCTATACGCCCAACGCGGAGTTGAGCCGTAGGTAACGAGCCGTCGGAACTTTAGTTCCATAAGGCGAGGAACCTATCGGTCTCGAATGACTGGTTGGATAGCCGCCAGCGGCGGCTCAACCAGTCGGGCGAGAGCGAAGGCTC
>PGYF01000083.1 GCA_002839535.1 Nitrospira bacterium HGW-Nitrospira-1 | reverse complement strand
TTGGCCCATTTCCATTTGCTTTGGTTCCATGTTTTATTTTTTAATTTCCTCCAGGGGTGATCGGCCGGAGGCTTATGATAAACTTTTTTCTTGGGGATACTCAGCCTTCTTTGTTTTTTCGGTCTCGCAGGCAATTCCTTGTATGTCAGAACAAGACCGTTATGGGTAATCGCCCTTGTCCGAACTAAAATTTAACAGGGCATAATTCCAATGCATTTTTCGTTAAGCCTATATTGCTGCAGGAAAGAATTCGTAAAATTGCATTTTCACCGGATAATTGATATACTACTAAAAGTTCATCCTGGTTTTTAAATTGAAAGAGTGGGACTTCCCGCTCTTTTGTTTTATATGGAAGATTATATGGAAGATATGAAGAAAAATATAATGGAACTGGCTGATTCGATTGCAGGACAATATGCCGTGGATATTGTAGATGTTGAACTTGCGGGCAGTTCGAGAAAGCCGCTCATAAGGATATTCATAGATAAGCAAAACGGTGTTACCCTGGATGACTGTGGAAAATTCAGCAGGGCGCTTTCAGCGCTTTTTGATGTGGAAGACCCGATACCAACGGCCTATGTCCTTGAGGTTTCATCCCCGGGATTGGACAGGCCTCTTAAGGCGCTGAGGGATTTCCAGAGGAGCATAGGCAAGCTGGCGAGGATTATCACGAGGGCAGGGCTTGAAAAGCGGAATATTTTTACAGGGAGAATCACAGGAGTGGCTGGGGAGAATATTACTTTGTCTTTTGATGATAAGGAAATGGAAATTCCATTTGATCAAATCTCTAAAGCAAGATTGGAGATAGAGCTGAAATGACTAAAGAACTTTGTCACGCAATTGAACAAATAAGCAGGGAGAAGGGTATATCAAAGGAGATACTTATCGGGGCCATCGAAGAAGCGCTTCTTTCGGCGATGAGGAAAAAATACGGCGGCAGGACGAATATCCACCTTACAATAGACCGGACGAGGTGCGAGATAACTGTTTATGAAACAAAGAAGATCGTTACGGATGTTGTTGCTCCTCTTGAGGAAATCTCAGTTCATGATGCGGTCAGGATAGACCCGGACAAAAAAGAAGGTGAGACAATAGACTTTCCTCTTGATCTTCATGACCTCGGACGGATCGCAGCCCAGACAGCCAAACAGGTTATTTTCCAGCGGGTCGGGGAGGCTGAAAGGGAAGTCATTTACAACGAATATAAGGACAAGGTTGGACGGATCGTAAGCGGTATTGTTATGAGAAAGGAAAAAGGCGCCTATTTCCTCAATCTTGGCAAGGCAGAGGCGGTCCTTTATTTTAAGGATACGCTGCCGAATGAAAATCTGAAGCGTGGCGATACGGTAAAGGCGATAATCGAGGACGTGAAAATTACCTCAAGGGGTCCTTCAATCGTTGTATCGAGAAGCTCTCCCCAGCTTGTCGGTGAATTATTCAGGATGGAGGTGCCCGAGATACACGAAGGTCTGGTGGTTATAAAAGATATTGTCAGGGAACCGGGAGAGCGGACGAAAATAGCTGTGTACTCAAAAAATCATTCTGTTGATCCTGTCGGGTCATGTGTAGGCATGAAGGGGACACGGGTACAGACGATTGTGCGCGAGTTGAGGGGGGAGAGGATTGATATCATCCCCTGGAACGACGATCCCCGTGCGCTTATCGCCAGCGCCCTGAGCCCTGCAAGTGTAGAGAAAATCGGTATTAATGAAGAAGAAAAGACCGCTATGGTTGTTGTCAACGACCAGATGCTGTCGCTTGCGATAGGGAAAAGGGGCCAAAACGTAAGGCTTGCGATGAAGCTTACGGGCTGGGATATTGATATCGTCAGCGATACAGAGTATTCCAAAATCCGGATGGAAGAGACCGATAAAATCCTTGGAGACTCTCTGAAAATTGCAGCAGGCAAAAAAGATACGCCATCTCTTGATGGATAAAGACTTGCCGGATCATCCCATAAAAAAGGTATTGGCCCGCAGAGGGACAATACCTTTTTTTCGTAGCGGTATTCAGACTATACAGGATGCGCTGGACTGAAAGAATTCCCTTCACTTCACAAAGCAGTTGCGGTATTCTGGAAAAGGAAGACAGATATGTTCAAGGCCGGATAAGGGAGAAGATATGTTGAAAAAGATATACGAAAACTTCAGAAACGGGGCAGAAAAGATAAAATGGTTCGCAGCGCTTTTTTCCGAGAGGATGAATATCGAGGTCGCCATTTTCAAGCTCCTTTACCAGTCTGACAAGATGGCAAGAAAGAGGGAAGCGTTGCTCAAAACTATCGGAGAACAGGTGGTTGAGTTAAAGGGACACAGCGAAAAGAACATTTACAGGGACAGCGCTGTTTCCGAGACGCTGGAGGAGATAGAGAAGATCGATAAGCGCATCAATGACCTCAAGCATAAGGCCTCCGAGATCGGTCCTGTCCCTATGGGACGTGGATAAATGTTCTTTTACCTTATCCTCTTTGTCTTTGGAGCAGTAATCGGTTCATTTCTGAATGTCTGCATATATCGGATACCACGCAACCGGTCAATCATATGGCCGTCTTCCCGCTGTCCATCCTGCAACAACCCGATTAAGTCTTATGATAACATCCCAATATTCAGTTATTTTCTTCTGAGGGGCAGGTGCAGATTCTGCAAGGGGAAAATATCCGGAAGATATCCCCTCGTAGAAGCGCTCAACGCCTTCTTCTGGCTGCTCGTCTTCTGGAGGTTCGGCCCTGGATGGAACTCGGCGATATACGCCATGCTCTGTTCTGCAATGATCGTCATAACCTTTATTGATTATGATTTTCAGATAATCCCTGACAGGATTACGCTGCCCGGAATTCCGCTCGGTCTTGTTGCCGGCTCTTTTTTTCTTCCCGACCCGTTTCTCAGGGCAACAGATCTCGGATATATGGCCTCGCTCATCGGCGCCGGCAGCGGTTTTCTCTTTTTTTATCTGATAGCTTTTCTGAGCCTCAAGATATTAAAGAAGGAAGGAATGGGCGGCGGTGATATCAAGCTGATGGCGATGACTGGGGCATTTCTCGGCTGGAAGGCTGTTATCCTTACAACATTTCTCGGCAGCCTCTTCGGCTCGATAATTGGTATTGGTCTTATGGTCTTCAAGGGAAGACAGAAGGGTTCGTTGATACCCTTTGGGCCGTTCCTTGCTGCGGGCGCTCTCATCTCCCTGTTTTTCGGACAGGAGATACTGAAATGGTATCTCTATTGAGCGCAGCAAGATGATGCATATGCTGACCCTCATTACGGTACTGTCGCTTGTTGTTTTTCTGTTTCTGTTTTTCCTCATCAGGCTGTTCTTCACTCTTCAGAGAAAAAAAATGGAGACAAAAAACAAGGGTTCGACACAGGTTGGTTTTGTTGTCGACACCTTCCATGAACTTGTCTCAAAGCTCAAAGAAAAGGAGCGGGAGCTCGAGGACCTCAGGAAGAGGGCTGAGGAAAGGGCCTGGTCAGTTGAACTGTACAATGAGAACATTCTCCAGAGTGTCCCCAGCGGTGTGGTGAGCTTTGACCAGGAGTCAAGGATAAGGAAGATGAATACTGCTGCAGAACATATCCTGGAGATGAAAGAATCCGACATCCTGATGAAAAAATATCACGAAGTATTCCATAGCCCGATTACAGAGTTGATCGACAAGAGAGAGGCTGTTGAAAGGGCCGAGGTCAGTTATCTTACCAGCAGCGGAAAAAGGATCTGGCTTGGGCTGACCGTATCTCCGCTGAAGGACAGCACAGACAAGAACATCGGCAGACTGCTTATCTTTACCGACCTTACGGAGCTGAAGGCGTTTCAGTCACAGATGGAACTCAGGGAAAGGCTTTCGAACCTTGGCGAGATGTCCGCAGGGATCGCCCACGAATTGCGGAACCCTCTGACAGTGATATCCGGCTATGCAAAGATGGTTTCGAAGAGGGTGGATGATTCCATGAAACCGGCTGTTGAGGCGATCTCAAAGGAAGTTGCGGTAATGGATAGGATCATTACTGATTTTCTTTCCTTTGCAAAACCAACTGACCTGATTGCCTCAGATGTTGACCTGAAGGACCTTCTTGAAGGCTGCCTCAATTCCATTAAACAAACATCCGGCGGCATGAACGTTTCAGTCAACGTAGGGTTGCTGCCGCATATCAAGGCTGATGAGGTGCTCTTAAGACAGGCATGCACGAACCTCCTCCAGAACGCAATCGAATCCATGCCCGAAGGCGGAGACTTGAAGATTACCGGTTTTATGGATGATCATATATGCATATCTATTACAGATACAGGCCACGGAATTCAGGAGAGCATAAGGGACAAGATATTTCTTCCTTTCTATACCACCAAAGAGCGCGGCACAGGCCTTGGCCTTGCGATTGTCCACAAGATCATTGTCTCACACGGTGGAGAAATAAAGGTCGAGACTGGTGATAAAGGCACAAGCTTTACGATCAGGTTCCCCAAAAAGCTTATTGTCTCCTGAAAGGGTCTTGTCCCTGCCTCTGATACGGAGTTGCATTCAAAATGATAACAAGGCGGCAAGGAGGAAGCGACGAAGGCATACTGTTTGGTATGTTGAGGAGCTGACGACGAAGCCAACGCAG
>PGYF01000082.1 GCA_002839535.1 Nitrospira bacterium HGW-Nitrospira-1 | reverse complement strand
CTTATGGAACCAATCTCGATAAAGTAATTCCATTGTCCAATACATGGGATAACGAGAGACAGGTAGCCGATGTCTATTTCATGAGGATGAGTCATCTCTATGGGCAGGGGTTTTGGGGAAGTAAAGTTGGGAGTGAGGAGTTAGGAGTTAAGAGTCACGAGGATGTGAGTTTAATGCTTTTTAAAAATGCCCTTTCAGGGACGAAAATAGCGGTTCACAGCCGTTCAGGTAATGTTTACGCAACACTGGATAATGACGACTTTTTCCAGTATCTTGGCGGCACCGCAATGGCAATCCGTGCAATTGACGGAAAGACGCCTGAAGTATATGTCACCAATATGTCTAATCCAAAAATGCCAAAACAGGAGACTCTTGAAAGATTCATGGGTCGTGAGATGAGGGCAAGGTATCTGAATCCCGAGTGGATAAAGGCGATGATGAAGGAGGGATACGCGGGCGCGAGGTTTGTGGATAAGGTAGTGGAGCATCTATGGGGATGGCAGGTGACAGTGCCTGAGGCTGTGGATGCGGCCAAGTGGAATGAGATGTACGAGACATATGTCCTTGATAGGAATGGACTTGGTATTAAAGAGATGTTCAGGCAGTCAAAGAACATATGGGCGTATCAATCCATTGTAGCGAGGATGCTTGAGACTGTAAGAAAGGATTACTGGAAACCCGATAAAAAAGTTGTAGAGACCCTCGCAAAGGAATATGCAGAGAGCGTAAAGGAAGTCGGCCTTGCCTGCTGCGACCACACCTGCAACAATCCGCAGCTGACTGCCTTTACCGCCTCTACTCTCATGTCTGTCCCGGGTTTAAAGTCTCAGGTAAGCGGCTTTATGAAGGCGCTGAAAACAGTCCAGAGTCCAGAGTCAGGAGTCCAGAGTCAAAAGACAGAAAGCAAGGCAGGTAATAGACAATTAGCTCCTGATGGAAAAGGTAAAAAAGTAGAGGGTTACGAAATGCAGGATGTGAATGCGTCAGCCGGGGCGTCATCTGCGCCCATACCGTATCTGTTTATTGCAGGGTTTTTGTTATTCATTTTGCTGATCATGTCAGGCTGGCGGAAAAAAATAAAATAACTCATGTAAAATATTAAAAACAAATGGAAATTTTCAGCGAATACATAAAAAAAGACCATCCGCTTTCACAGGTTGACGCCAGGGTTAAGCTTGGCGTCAGCCTGTTTATTCTTATTATGGTCCTGAATTATAAGGGCATTGCCTTCCCCCTGCTCATCCTGTGCCTCAGCCTTATTTTATGCGTAAGGATAAAGGTCCCGCTCAGGGTGTTCCTCCTGAGGTTTTCAGAGCCTCTTTTTATCGCAGCTGTTGTGATATTGCTTAAACTCCTCTTTTCAGGACAAGAGACCATGTTTTCCATAAAGCTGTGGGGCGTTACAATAACAGGACACACAGACGGGCTTATGAACGGCCTGCAGATCGGCAGCAGGATTATGGGGGCGGTCTCTGTGCTTGCTCTGCTGGGATTTTCCACACCCTTCACAGAGATTATGGCAGCGCTTTCATGGCTGAGGATGCCAAAGAGCTTTATAGAAATACTCATGTTTGCATACCGGTATATTTTTATGCTTTTGGAAGACGCGATGATCATCTATAATGCGCAGAAAAACAGGCTCGGTTATTCCAATATCAGGCTCGGATTAAGCTCATTCGGAACTTTGGCGGGCTCCCTCACGTTAAAAGCGTTTGAGCACAGTCAGAGCGCTACTGTAGCAATGGTCCAAAGGGGCTATGACGGCAACATGCCGATGTTGAAACATAAAGCGTTCAGGTTTTCAGAAGTTGCCGCATCGGTTCTATTGATAATCACGCTGGGGTTTGTATGGAAAATGTAAAAAGAATACAGAACACAGCCCCCCCCACCCATCCCTCCCACTCGAGGGGGGAGGGTAAGGGAGAGGGTGAAAGTCTGGGGTCTGGGGTCCGGGCTCTGGATTCTGTTAGGTTATCCGTTAAAATAGACTCGTTCAAATATTCTGACGGGACTCAGGCATTGTCCGATATTGCGGTTGATGTATCACAGGGAGAATTTATCGGCGTACTCGGCTCAAACGGCTCGGGGAAAACAACACTGCTTAAAATAATGGACGGCTTAATGAAAGAGTTTGAAGGCAGCGTGCGCCTCGACGGTTCTGACATAAAAAAACTTTCTCCAAAGGAGATTTATAAGAAAGTCGGCCTTATCTTCCAGAACCCTGATGATCAGCTTTTTGCTGCAACAGTTTTTGAAGATGTGGCATTTGGCCCGATAAACATGGGCTTTAGAGAGGATGAGGTCATAAACCGTATAAACAATGCCCTTAGAGATGTTGAAATGGATGCATACGCAAAAAAGTCCATCCACAATCTGAGTTTTGGACAGAAGAAAAGAATTTGCATCGCAGGACTTCTTGCAATGGGACATGAGATTTTATTGCTTGACGAGCCGACCGCAGGCCTTGACCCGATGGGGGAGTATAAGATGATGAATCTACTGAAGCGATTAAATAAAGAAAATGGAGTAACGATTGTCATGGCTACACACAGCGTTGACCTTGTTCCCCTGTTTCTTGACAGGCTCTATATCCTGAGCAAAGGCCGGATCATAAGGGGCGGAACCCCTGAGGAGGTCTTTACAACTCCTCACGATATGGAGCATGTGAAGTTGAGGCTGCCGCACATAGCAGAGATGATCTACAGGCTCAAGCACGAGGACAATATCCCGTTCGGAAAAATACCTCTCACTATCGGCGAGGCGAGAAGGGAAATTATAAAAACTGTAATGGGTAATGGGTAATGAGTAGAGGATACATACAGGTATACACAGGCAACGGAAAGGGAAAGACCACTGCTGCATTGGGTCTTGCGCTTAGGGCAGCAGGTGCGGGGCTTAAAGTGTTCATCGCCCAGTTCATCAAAAAACAGAAATGCAGTGAACACAGGATAATCCGCGAACGTCTGAATGATCTTATCACTGTAAAGCAATATGGCGAAGGCTTTATTCTAAAAAGAGACATAACACCGTCTGACAGGCAGGCAGCGCAGAAAGGTCTTTTGGAAATCAGGGAAATAATAAAATCAAACGAATACAATATGTTGATCCTGGATGAGGTGAACGTTGCAGTACACTATAAACTTGTCAGCCTTGATGATCTTCTTGATCTCATGGAGTCGAAGCCGGAAGGGGTTGAACTTATCATTACCGGAAGGTATGCGCAACAGGAGGTTATCAGCAGGGCGGATCTTGTGACAGAGATGAAGGAGATAAGGCATTACGGAGAAAAGGGAGTAAAGGCCAGAAAAGGCACAGAGTACTGAAATGCAGAAGACAGAATACAGAACACAGACAAAGAACGAGAACCATCCTGGGATAATCGGAATGACGGAACTGAAAGGCGGTGAAGGATGAAGAAAATATATCTTATTGGAATTGGGCCTGGAAATCCTGATTATTTAACTGTTCAGGCGATAAACACAATGAAAAAAGTAGACGTCTTTTTCCTTCTTGAAAAGGACGGGCAGAAGGGAAAAGAACTCCTTGATATAAGGAAGGAGATATTAGAAAAGTATTTAAATAGTGGAGCATATAGGGTTGTGACGGCAAAGATTCCTAAACGTAAAAAGGGCAGTAGGCCCTATGTAGAAGAGATTAAGGTATGGCGCCAGGAAACAGCGGCAGTTATTGCCGGATTGATCAAAAACAAGATGAAGGAGGGAGAAAACAGCGCTCTTCTTGTCTGGGGCGACCCTTCGTTATATGACGGGCATTTAGAAATGCTGCAACACATACTTAAAAGAGGAATAATAAATTTTGAGTATGAGGTAATACCAGGAATAACCAGCGTTCAGGTCTTGGCTGCAAGGCATAAAATCCCTTTAAACCGTATAGGGGAGCCAATTGTGATTACTACCGGTAGAAAACTAAAAGAATATTCAACTGACGAAGTTATAAATGCCATTGTATTGTTGGATTCCTGTTCTGCTTTTAAACGCTTCCATGGCGCTGATATTGATATCTATTGGGGCGGATATCTGGGGACTGGGGATGAAATTCTGGTTTCAGGCAAGTTAAAAGATATAATCGGCGATATTAAAAAAATAAGAAGTGAAGCTAAAAAGAAAAAGGGTTGGCTTATGGATGCATATATTTTGAGGCGGACGGAAGGCTCAGAAAGTAATGAGTAAAATCTACGTCATAGGCATCGGCTGTAAGCCTCTTGATTTATATGCCTGTCATACCAAAATAGAAATGTCCGGTTTCGCCAAAATAGAAATGTCCGCTTTTAAGAATGTTAGACTGCCTCTTTTTGAAAGGAGGCGGGATGACAGGAAAGGACATTTTGATAATGAGCAGGAAAGAGGCGAGGCGGTTGTATGTGTTACGAAAGGTCTTGGATGGAGAGATCAAGCAAGCAGATGCTGCCGGGATGCTAGCGATGAGCACGCGGCAAATACGGCGGATTGTAAAGCGGATACGAGACGAGGGGGATGAAGGGGTCATCCATAAACTACGGGGAGAGGAATCAAACCGGAAGACGGCAGATAAGGTAAAGGACAAGATCATCCGGATTTACAGGAAGAAGTACAAAGGTTTTGGGCCGACCCTGGCAGCGGAGAAGTTTCACGAGCTTGACGGCGTCGCGATCAGC
>PGYF01000081.1 GCA_002839535.1 Nitrospira bacterium HGW-Nitrospira-1 | reverse complement strand
AGAACTATACCCATGAGGAGAAGTTTAACAAAGAAGGCAAGAAAAGTTATTGAGGCAGGACTGGAGGAAATGAGGCAAGCGCCGCTATTAGCGGAAATAACGGGGATAGGCGCTCGGATGATGTTGCAGGTGGCAGTAGTTGAGAATAAAGCCCTGATGACAATTTACAGAAAAGACTTGGCAATGTCTGTTTAAACAGGCTATTATTTACTAAATACCATTGTCCAGTTTTTGGGGAGTATTATACCCCAATTAATTTGTTCAGATAGAGTGCCCGGAAAAAGTTTTTTTAACTGTCTTCCGCAGGCAGTTCCATATGTCTGATCATCTTTCCTGCTACAAGATAAACAACCATTTCTGCGAGATTGGTTGCATGGTCGGCAAATCTCTCAAGATATTGCGCAACAAAGCTTATCTTCATCGCCCGTGAAGCAGTAGAAGGGTCCTGTATCATAAAAAACAGCAGTTCCCGCAATACCTCGTGTTTCAGGTCGTCCACCTCATCATCCCTCATGATTACATCTCTCGCAAGCCTCTGGTCCCTTCCAACAAATGCATTAAGCGCATCTCTGGTCATTCCCTGCGCTATTTCTCTCATCCTCGGGATATCAATGTAAGGCTTCAGAATTGGTTCCTCATTCAGTTCCAATGCCCTTTCAGCTATATTTACAGCAAGGTCACCCATCCTTTCAAGGTCCGTAGTTATCTTCATCGCTGTTGTTATGAATCTCAGGTCGCCTGCACAGGGCTGCCTCAGCGCAATCATACGTATTGATGCTTCATCAATTTCAACATCCAGGGCATTGATCTGGTGGTCTTTTTCTATGACACTCTTTGCCAGATCATTATCTCTTTCAACAAGGGAGCGCACAGAGTCCTTGAGGGCATTTTCAACCATGGCCCCCATCCTGAGGATCGTCTTTTTCAGTTGCATCAGCTCTTCGTCAAATATGGACATTATCCAAACCTCCCGGTTATATATTCTTCAGTGAGCTTTTCAGAGGGGGCAGTGAAAATCTTATCAGTTTTATCGAATTCGATCAACTCCCCAAGCATCATAAAGCCCGTCCAGTCAGAGATTCTCGCGGCCTGCTGCATATTGTGCGTTACAATAATAATCGTGATATCGTTTTTCAGGATACCGGCAAGTTCTTCTATTTTTGCAGTTGATATCGGATCAAGGGCAGAAGTCGGCTCATCAAAAAGCAACACCTCAGGCTCAACAGCCAGTGCCCGTGCAATAACAAGCCTCTGCTGCTGTCCCCCTGATAATTCATAAGCGCTTGCATGAATTTTATCTTTCACTTCATCCCAGAGAGCTGCGTGATGGAGGGCTTTTTCGACCTTCTCAGCAAGTTCTGACTTTTTGCTTATCCCTCTCAACTTCAGTCCATACGCGATATTATCGAATATCGTCATAGGAAAGGGAATTGGCTTCTGAAAAACCATGCCTATACGGCTTCTCAGATTAATAAGGTCTGTTTCTCTTGAAAGAAGATTGCTCCCCTGAAAAATTATTTCTCCAGCATATTTGTTATGAGGATACAGGTCATGCATTCTGTTAAAACACCTCAGAAGAGTCGTTTTGCCGCATCCTGAGGGGCCAATCAAGGCGGTCACGTTATTCTTCTTTATTGAAAGGCTTATGTTCTTCAGGGCATGGATATCTCCTGAATAATAAAAATCCAGTCCCTTGACCTCAATTTCTGTTGTGTCTGCCACTACTTGTACCTCCATTTAATGATGAGCCTCCCTGTAATTGTAAGAAACAGAATGAATACCGTGATCACAAAGGCTGCTGCCCATGCCTGTGCATGCCAGTCTTCATAGGGTCCCATGGCATACTGAAAAATTGTGACAGTCAAAGACGACATTGGGCCTTTCATGTCTGTTGAGAAAAAAGAGTTATTGAATGAGGTAAAAAGCAGTGGTGCAGTTTCCCCTGCTACTCTTGCTATAGAAAGCAGTATTCCAGTCAGAATCCCGGTAGCAGCCCCCCGGTAAACCACCTGAGTAATCACCTTATAGTAAGGCGCCCCCAGGGCAAATGCAGCCTCTCTTAATGTCCACGGCACAAGGGAGAGCATGTCCTCAGTTGTTCTGAGCACAACAGGGATCATGATTATAGATAGTGCGACAGATCCTGCCCAGCCACTGAAGTGACCCATTGGCCTGACGAGTATCGCATATATAAATGTTCCAATAACAATAGAGGGAACGCTCACCATAATATCCGCAAGCACACTGATTATTCTGGCAATCTTTCTGCCCCGTGCATACTCTGCAAGAAACGTCCCACCGAGCACTCCGACAGGGACACCGATCATTGTGGCAAACAGGGTGATCAACAACTGCCCGATAAAGGCATTTTTCAACCCTCCCCCTTCCATGCCGGGAGGCGCGGGATCACTGAGGAACAAACTCAGGTTCAATGCCTTTATGCCATGCACAAGCACATCACCCAGTATGAAGACGAGCCAGAAGAGCCCGAGGAATGCAGCAAGGGTGCTGAGTGTAAGCGCGATACCCCCTTCGATTTTTCTTTGCTGAGCTCTCGTCATGTCGTTAGCCGTTCAAACAGTTTATGCGGTTTAAACGATTTTTCATAGTTCATCGTGAATACTTCCTCTCCGCCTTCAGGAGAAAGAACTTTGCTATTGCGAGGGTAATAAAGCTCATCACAAAAAGTACAAGCGCCAGATAAAACAACGATGACAGATAGACATCGTTGTCTGCCTCTGCAAACTCATTCGCAAGGGTAACGGTTATGGTTGCTGCGGCGTCAAGAAGCGATGTGGTTATTCTGTGATTATTCCCAAGGACAAAGGCAACTGCCATAGTCTCTCCAAGAGCTCTTCCGAGTGAAAGGACAATTCCACCAAAAACGCCGAGCTTTGAATAGGGGATAACAACATTCTTGATGACCTCCCACTTTGTTGCGCCAATCGCATATGCTGATTCCTTTACGACTGCAGGAGTCAGATTAAAGGAATCTCTCGCTATGCTGGCGGTAAACGGAATGATCATAATGCTCAGGATGACGCTCGCGGTCAGTATATCAATGCCCATCGGCGTGCCCTGAAAGAGAATCGAGACAAAAGGTATATTTGCAGTAATCTTTTTCAGGAACGGTTCTATATAGGCGCTCATAATCGGAGAAAGTGTAAAGAGCCCCCACATGCCGTAGATGATGCTTGGAATAGCAGCCAGAAGTTCTATAGCTGCGCCGATAGGCCCTTTCAGAAAATTGGGAGATATTTCTGTAACAAATATGGCAATACCTATGGCAACCGGTATGGCGAGAACCAGGGAGAGGAAAGTCGTAACTACCGTTCCATAGATGTTCGTCAATGCTCCGAAAGATTCTTTTACAGGGTCCCAGTCTGTGGATGTAAGGAATTTTATGACCCCGAACTTTCCTATGGCAAGGGAAGATTCTGAAATGAGCACATACAGAATACCAATGATGAAAAGTATGACCGAAAAAGAAGCAATGGCAGTAATAGAGGAGAAGACCAGATCCACCGGATTTTTTTTTAAAAGTGGTAACAAGTTTTGTCCTTATTTTTAGTGTCAGTGTCAGTGATTAGTGTCAGGGAAATCCACTCTGACACTAATCACTTTTTCTTAGAGCAGCCCGTTTGCCTTCCAGTATGCCCTGATCTTATCCTTAAGGGATTTCGGCATTGGAACATAAACAAGTTCTTTCGCCTTATTATCGCCATTTTTGAAGGCCCAGTCAAAGAATTTAACGACATTCTTGTTCGAGTCAGTCTTCTCCTTTGCAAGGAGTATGAAGGTCGCACCCGCTATAGGCCATGAACCCTTTCCGGGAGCATTTGTGAGCCACAGGTAAAAGTCCTTCTTTGAGTCAAAGTCTCCCGATTCTGCAGCATCCTCAAAGCTCTCAAATCCTGGTGCAACAAAATTCCCTGCAGCATTCTTGATCTGTGTATAGGCAAGCCTGTTTTGCTTCGCATATGCGAATTCAACATATCCTATGGAGTTGGCGGTCCTTTTCGTATAGTTCGCCACACCCTCGTTCCCCTTACCACCGATGCCAACAGGAAACTTCACAGCCTTACCAGCACCAACCTTTCCCTTCCAGGCAGGGCAGGTTTCATTAAGGTAGTTGGTAAATATTGCAGTTGTCCCTGATCCGTCAGAACGGTAAACAACCGTTATCTCGTTGTGTGGAAGACTCATCCCCTGATTTATGCCCTTTATCTTTGCATCGTCCCAGAACTTTATCTCTCCCAGAAAGACCTTGCAGAGAGCGTCAGGATCGAGCTTAAGCTGACCTTCCTTAATTCCCGCTATATTTACAACAGGGACAACACCACCGATGACAGCAGGAAACTGGAGCAGCTTGTCTTTCTGGAGTTGCTCAGGCTTAAGCGGGTCGTCTGATGCGCCAAAATCAACAGTCCTGTCCGTGATCTGCCTCTGTCCGCCGCCTGAGCCTATGGACTGGTAGTTCACCTCCACGCCGGTGATCTTATTATAGTCAAAAGCCCATGCAGAATAGACTGGGTATGGAAACGTAGCCCCTGCGCCGTTCAGTTTTTCTGCAGCATATATCTGTGTGAACGATAAAACTAAAGCTATAGCTAATACAATTTTAAGAAACGTTTTCATTTTTCCTCCTTTTTATGCTTTTAGCATATGATTGTGGGCTTGTCAAATTTTTAGTTGAAATTGTTACGCCAATTTAGAAATGTCCGCTTTTTACCAATTTAGAAATGTCCGGTTTTCATTTTACCTAATCAGCCCCTTTTAAGGGACTTTTCAGGTCA
>PGYF01000080.1:5170-9981 GCA_002839535.1 Nitrospira bacterium HGW-Nitrospira-1 | reverse complement strand
ACAGAATAAATTTGTTTTGACTTTTGACGCCCTGTGCTCTTGGCACAGGGTTCTTCACAATGTCCTTTCCTGCCATCCTGCCTCCTTCTAAAAAGAGGCAGTCTAACATTCTTAAAAGCGGACATTTCTATTTTGGCGAAACAGTCAGTATCGCCTTATTGTTTATTAACAAATATCCTTTATTTCTACATTTCCATTATAATTATGACAGAATGAAAAAAGGCATATACATACTTCCAAACAGTCTTACCTTATGCGGGATGTTTTTTGGTTTCTACTCGATACTCTCTGCCATAAAAGGGAATTATGTCCACGCTGCCTGGGCGATCATGATCGCAAATGTATTCGACGGCCTCGATGGCTGGGTCGCACGGCTTACCCACAGCACAACACGGTTCGGCATAGAGCTTGATTCACTCTCGGACCTTGTGGCCTTTGGCGTCGCGCCTTCTGTGATGATTTATAAGTGGTCGATTGCGCCGTTTAACAGGATAGGCATTGCAATCGCTTTTTTCTTTGTTGCCTGCGGCGCGCTCAGACTGGCACGGTATAATGTGCAGATGGGCTCAACTGAATCAAAGGCCTTTACAGGCATGCCTATCCCGGGGGCTGCCTCAGTTCTGGCCTCGCTGGTAATATTTTATTATGAATTCTGGGATGGAACGCCCCAGAAGAATATATTCGTTCTTGTTCTTACGCTGTCTCTGGCGCTTCTTATGGTCAGCACCCTCAGATTTCATGGGCTGAAGGAGATAGATTTCAGCAAGAGGAAGCCCTTCTGGATACTGGTTGCCTTCGTACTTTTTATAGCTGTCATGATTATTCATCCGGCAATAGCCTTGTTTGTCTTTGCCATGATTTATCTTGCCGAAGGTATCATAGAAAACATATATTTATATTACAGAAAACGGAAAATGCGCCGAGCAGAGGTCAAAAAATGAGAAAAATAAAAATATTCGACACAACACTTCGTGACGGAGAACAGTCTCCCGGGGCTTCGATGAACGTGGAGGAAAAGCTGAAGGTCGCAAAACAACTTGTCAAACTTGGGGTTGATATCATCGAGGCAGGATTCCCGATAGCCTCGCCTGGTGATTTTGAAGCAGTCAGAAGGATAGCAAAAGAGGTCAACGGCGCAACTATTGCCGCTCTTGCAAGGGCCAGGGAAGAGGACATAGCGAGGGCATGGGAGGCGATAAAGGATGCTCCTCAAAGGCGTATTCACACCTTTCACTCCACATCGGATATACACCTGAAATACCAGTACCGGATCAGCAGGGAGGAGGCATTGAAAAGGTCTGTGGAGATGGTCAGGCTTGCAAGAAGCCTTGTTGAAGATGTTGAGTTCTCTCCAATGGACGCTACAAGGACAGATACACAGTATCTGCTGGAGGTTGTCTCGGCAGTGATAGAGGCAGGCGCCGGCACGGTCAATATACCCGATACCGTAGGATATACAACACCGTCTGAATTCGGGGAACTGATCAGAACCATAAAGGAAAGGATTGGCAATAGCGCTGTGATTTCCGTGCATTGTCATGATGACCTTGGGCTTTCTGTTGCGAACTCGCTTTCTGCTGTTTTAAACGGCGCAGGACAGGTCGAATGCACGATAAACGGCATAGGCGAACGCGCAGGCAACTGTTCTATGGAAGAGATTGTCATGGCTTTAAAGACCCGAAGGGAATTCTTTAATGCCGAGACAGGCATAAACACAAAGGAGATTATCCGTACAAGCAGACTCATTACGAGGATAACAGGCATCCCTGTGCAGCCCAATAAGGCCGTTGTCGGAGCAAACGCATTTGCGCATGAATCAGGCATTCATCAGGACGGTCTGTTAAAGGAGAAGATGACCTACGAGATTATGAAGCCGGAGGACGTCGGTCTTTACAAAACCGAGCTTGTGCTCGGCAAGCATTCCGGAAGGCACGCCTTCAAGGCAAGGCTCATGGAACTTGGATACGAACTGAGTCCGGAGGAGATAGAGACTGCTTTTTTAAAGTTCAAGCAGCTTGCAGACCAGAAGAAAGATATATTTGATGAAGACATCGAGGCGCTTGTTTCTGAAGAGGTCTCGAAAGTATATGAACTTTACAGCCTGATAGACATGTCCACCTCCGGGGGCATGACTCAAAAACCTGTTGCGACTGTAAAACTTAAGATAGGAGATGAAGTTTTTGACAGGATGGAGCAGGGAGACGGCCCTGTTGATGCAACATACAGGGCTATTGCCGGGCTCACTAACACAAAGAGCAGCCTCTTGAAGTTTGAGGTAAAGAGTATTACAGGCGGGACAGACGCCCTCGGAGAAGTTTCTGTAACAGTTGAAGAGGACGGCAAGACTGTCCGTGGACATGGCGCTGATACAAATATCATCGTAGCCGCTGCCAAGGCCTATCTGAATGCATTAAACAAGCTCGCTGCAAGAAAAAAATAGGACGATCTTCAGAAAGTGTCTGGAAAATCCGCTTGTTTTTACTTATAATCGAGAGCCGGCGATAAGGACAAGTCTCTTTCACTTTAGAGCCTTATCCTTATCGCTGGATTTGGGTTATAATTTTTCTGCTATAGACAGAATATTTCACAGCACAGAGGGAGACTGAAATGCCAAAACCACTCGGCGTAGAAGATTTGTATAAGCGCTGCGACCAGAACATATTTAAATTCAATACCACTGACGACTTTCCTGAGGCTGTCGAAATAATAGGCCAGGCCAGGGCGCTGCGGTCTATTGATTTCGGCCTGAACCTTATGGATAGCGAGGGGTTTAATATCTTTGTCCTCGGCGAAAACGGCACAGGGAAATTAACGACCATCAAATCGGTCCTTGCGAAAAAGGCCGCTGATGAGCCGGCGCCGTCCGACTGGTGCTATGTTTACAACTTCAGGGAGCCGGATTTTCCCCTCGCCATATCATTACCTCCAGGTTCGGCTGTAATTTTACATAAAGATATGGAGGAGCTGATACGGATTCTGAAGGTCGAAATCCCCAGGGTATTCGAATCAAGGGAATATGAAAAACAGAAAAACAGGTTACTGGAAGAATTTCAGAAAAAGCAGAAAAATCTCTTTGCCGGCCTGGAGGAAGAGGCCATGGAGAAAGGGTTTTCCCTGAGAAAAACAGCGAGCGGACTTATGATCGTCCCTGTGAAGAAAAGCGGGGAGCCGCTTACTGAAGAGGAATATGAGTCGCTTGAAGAACAGATCAAGTCAAAGCTCGAAGAGATAGGAAAACTTCTCCAGGAAAAGCTCAATGATATTGCCCGGGAAGTGAGAGAGGCGGAAAAAAACGTAAAAGAGCTTCTCTCGAAGCTTGAAAAAGACACCGCCCTTTCGGCTGTCGGACACTATATGGAGGAGTTGAAAACCAGGTATCAGCACAACGAAAAGATAGTCTCATATCTTTCAGACGTCACGGAAGATATCCTCAGACATATAGAGGATTTCAAGGTTCAGGAAGAACAGAGCCCGCCGCTTCCTTTTATGAAGATGCAGAGACCGGAACCTGCTTTTACCCGATATACGGTAAACGTACTTGTCAACAATCAGGATACCAAAGGAGCGCCGTGTATTTACGAAAACAACCCGACTTTTTTCAACCTGATCGGAAGATTGGAATATAAATTCCAGTACGGGGTGGCAACGACGGATTTTTCGATGATAAAGGGAGGTTCTCTCCATAAGGCCAACGGCGGCTATCTTGTTATTAATGTGCTGGACCTTTTACGGAATATATTCTCCTATGACACCTTGAAGCGGGCGATAAAGAACAGGGAGATAAAGGTAGAGGACATATGGGAGCAGTACCGCCTGATCTCAACCTCTACGTTAAGACCCGAGGCCATACCGCTCAATGTCAAGGTGATACTCCTGGGCACTCCTTATCTCTATTATCTCCTGTACAATCTGGATGAGGAATACAGGGAGCTTTTCAAGGTGAAGGCTGACTTTGACACTCGTATGGAATACAATGAAGAGACCATACAGAAATACGCCGCTTTTGTGGGACACTGCTGCAAAAAGGAAAATCTGACGCCCTTTGACAGAAGCGGTGTTGCCAGGATAGTTGAATATGGATCAAGGCTCGCGGGCCACCAGAAAAAGTTGTCTTCCAGGTTCAGCGACATAGCCGACGTCATAAGAGAGTCCAACTACTGGGCCAGGAAGGCCGGCAGCAATATCATAAAAGCCGAACATGTAGAAATCGCCAACAATGAAAGGATATACAGGACAAACAGAATAGAGGAAAGACTCAGGGAGATGATCCTTGAAGGTTCCCTGATTATCGATTCGGAAGGGACAAAGGTAGGTCAGGCCAACGGGCTGGCAGTACTGGACATGGGCGACTACAGTTTTGGAAAGCCCTCCAGGATTACGGCAAAGACCTATGCAGGCAAGGCAGGCGTTATAAATATTGAACGTGAAACAAAGATGAGCGGGAAGATACATGAAAAGGCAGTCCTCATCATCACCCATTACATGGGCAGCGCCTATGCCAGGAAAAAATCAATAAGCTTTACAGCGTCCATCACGTTTGAACAGCTCTATGACATGGTCGAGGGCGACAGCGCGACATGTGCGGAGCTTTATGTTGTCCTGAGCAGTCTCTCAGGTGTGCCCCTGAAGCAGTATATCGCTGTTACAGGCTCTATGGACCAGAACGGGGACGTCCAGCCGGTAGGCGGGGTAAATGAAAAGATCGAAGGGTTTTTTGATCTCTGTAAAATGCGGGGGCTGGACGGAACACAGGGAGTTATTATCCCAAGGAGGAATATCCATAACCTTATGCTGAAAAAAGAGGTTGTGGA
>PGYF01000080.1:0-5115 GCA_002839535.1 Nitrospira bacterium HGW-Nitrospira-1 | reverse complement strand
GGGGTAAACACCGCGTCTACAACCGCAGAATCCTGCAGTTCCTCCAAAAGGCTGGCCATAGCAAAACCTATGGCATCAAGAGAAAGGGATCCTCTCTTCAATCTCATCTTGAGATGCTTGTTCCCTACGATTCTGGGACCGACAATCTCAAGAGCCTTCGAGCCTATAAGCGGTTCCGGGTTCCCCAGACCAAAAGGTTCAAGCAAGGCGAACTCCTGCGCAAGTTCATGGGTTACTTCGGACAGCCTGATATTGGCGTCAATCTCGATAGCCGGCTGCATGTCAGACGGATCAAGACCGGCTTGAACAATTCTGCTCATAGCCTTTTCAAAGGCAGGCAGATATTCAGCCTTCAGCCTTATACCCGCTGCCTGTGTATGCCCCCCGAAGGACAACAGAAGGCCGCTGGTTTCAGTGAGCCCTTTATGGATATCAAACGCAGGGATGCTTCTTGCCGAACCCTTTGCAACCCCGTTTTCAACGCTGAATATAAAGGCAGGACGGTAAAATTCCCCGGCTATTCTTGATGCAACAATCCCCAGAACCCCCTGATGCCAGCCCTCAGCCGCAAGGACAATTGCTGAGGACATGTCTGTTTCCCTGAGCTTCTCCAGGGCCTCCTGCCAGACCTCTCTTTCTATCTGCTGCCTTTCGCTGTTCAGGCTGTCTAACCATGAACTCAATTTGAGCGACTCTTCTTCGGATTCTGTCAGCAGGAGTTTTACAACATCCTGCGCATCCGCAATCCTGCCCGCTGCATTCATCCTCGGAACAAGCGTGAAGGAGAGTCGGCCTGCGCTTGTCTCTTTGCCGTTCAGGCCTGATACCTCTTTGAGCGCCCTAATGCCCGGCCTTGAGCCGGCATGGATTAACTTCAGCCCTTCTTTAACGATAATCCTGTTTTCCCCTGTTAAAGAAACAACATCAGCCAGTGTGCCCAGCGCTGCCAGATCAAGTAAAGGCAGGACGTCATCTCTCGAATAAGGCAGCCCTTCTTCCATGGCCAAGGCCTCTGCAAACTTGAAGGCAACCCCAGCCCCTGAGAGATGGGAAAGTTTTGAGTTATGAGTTTCGAGCTTTGGATTAATAACTGCAACTGCTTCAGGAACTAAATAGGGGTTAGGGGTTAGGGGTTGGGGCATGAGAAGATCATTTTTCTTTTTGCCTAACTTTGAACTTTGAACCTTGAACTCGGAACTTTGCTTTAAAAGCGGCTCATGATGGTCGGTTATAATGACGTCAATCCCTGCCTTGTTCGCATAAGAGACTGCCTCAAAAGACGTTATGCCGCAATCAACTGTTATGATGAGTCTTGCGCCAAGTTTTTTAGCCATATCCACAGCAGGGACATGAAAGCCGTATCCATGAAGTATTCTGTTGGGGATGAAATAATGCGCGTCAAGGCCGATAGTTCTGATGGCCTGCAGTAATATCGCTGTTGCTGTCACCCCGTCCGCATCATAATCACCATGGATAAGTATCCGCTCCCTCCTGCGCAAAGCAATTTTCACCCGCTCTACAGCTGTTTTCATTGACGGGAGTTCAAAGGGGTCGGAAAGACCTGTTAAGGCAGGATACAGCAAATCATTGACGTCTGAAGCAGTCTTGACCCCCCTGTTTATCAGGACTTGGGCAAAGACAGGGGATATGGAGGCTGCCTGTGAAAGGTATCGGACATACTCAGGATTTGGCCTGTTTATCAGCCAGCGGCTACGCATAAAAGACCGTGATGGGTAATGCGTAACGCATGATGAGTTGATGGAACAAGGCGGCAAGGAGGAAGCGACGAAGGCATACTGTTTGGTATGTTGAGGAGCTGACGACGAAGCCAACGCAGTTAGCGTTTGAATGCGACTTCGTATCAACCCATTACGCATCACTGATTACCCATCACTATTTTTTCTCAAAAGGCCTGTTCTTTTTCCAGAGGAGCAATATCGGGCTCGCAACGAATATTGATGAATAGGTGCCGATAATAATCCCCAGCATAATAGCGAAGGCAAAGTCATGTATAACTTCCCCTCCGAGAAAAAAGAGCGCTGCTGCAGCCATGAAAGTAGTAAAGGAGGTTATGATCGTCCTTGAAAGGACCTCGTTTATACTGTTGTTGATAACGTTCGGCAGAGGTTCCTTGAACTGTTTTTTAAGGTTCTCCCTTATCCGGTCAAATACTACAACTGTATCAGTAAGAGAATAGCCCGCTATTGTCAGAAGACCGGAGACAACGATCAGGTTTATCTCCTTTCCCATAAGATAAAAGATGCCGAGTACGGCAAGCACGTCATGGAATGTTGCGATTGTTGCGCCGACCCCGAATTGAAACTTGAACCTGAAGGCGACATAGATAAGTATGCCGATTGCAGCCATAATAATGGCCTTCACTGCGTCATTCCTCAGCTTGGTCCCGACCTTTGGGCCTATCGCGGTTGTTGAATCAATAACATATTTATTGCCTGACAAGGTTTGGCTCATTGCAGCGGTGATCGAATCAGATATCTTTGTGAGGTCCCCCTCGGACTGCTTTGTCTTGATAATCACCTTGTTCTCGGCAGGGATGTCCTGGAGTTCAAAGCCCTTTATGCCTCCTGACTCAAGCGCAGACCTGACGCTCTGAAGGGCAACAGGTTTTTCAAACCGCAGTTGAATGCTTGTGCCTCCGGCAAAATCAATGCCCATATTTGCCTTGCCTGTTGCTATCTGTATGATCGCGATGAGGCCGATGATCGTCAGAGCGCCGGTCACAAGAAGAGTGATATATTTTTTGCCGATGAAATCTATGTTGGTCTTTTTCAGTAGTTCTAACATCTCGCCCCCTATATGCTCAACCGCACGATTTTATATTTGCTCGTAATCACATCAAAGATTGATTTTGTGCCCACCAATGCGGTAAAAAGGTTTATCGCAACACCAAGACTGAGGGTCACGGCAAAACCTTTGATAGGGCCTGTGCCGAACTGGAATAATACAGCGGCAGTGATCAGCGTTGTTACGTGAGAATCCAGGATCGTGGAGAACGCCTTGTCATAACCTGAATCGATCGCCGAACGCGGCGGTTTTCCTGCATTAATCTCCTCCCGTATCCTCTCAAACATAAGGACGTTTGAATCAACCGCCATGCCAACAGCCAGTATGATCCCGGCGATGCCCGGGAGCGTGAGTGTCGCATTGAGCGAGGCCATTGCGCCAAAAAGAAGGACGATATTCAATGTGAGCGCAAAATCCGCTATTAAACCTGAACCCTTGTAATAGATCAGCATAAAGATTACCACGGCAAGCGTCCCGACAATGCCGGCCAGCGTGCCTGCCTTGATCGAGTCCTCTCCGAGCGATGGGCCGACAGTAACATTCTGGAGCATCTTCAGCGGGGCCGGGAGCGCTCCAGCCTTCAGTACAATACTGAGATCCTTGGCCTCATCCATGCTGAAGTTGCCGGTAATCTGCGCGCTTCCGCCTGATATCTTCTCCTGTATGACAGGGGCTGAATATACTGTATTGTCGAGGATGATCGCCAGCCTCTTTTTTACATTCTCGCCGGTCACTTCCTCAAACCTTCTGGCGCCTTCTGCGTTGAAGGTTATCGAGACATAAGGCTCGCTGAACTGGTTATCCAGGCTCACCCTCGCCTCGCTCAAAAGATCGCCGGTCATGACCGCCTGTTTTTTCAATAGGATCGGGAGTTTCCTTACCACACCGGTCTCCCTGTTCGTTTTTTTCTCAAAGAGTATCTCGTCGCCTGCAGGCAATTTGTCGGCAAACTGTTGCAGAAGGCCCTCTTCTTCACTGGGGGCTACTGCCTGTGGGAGTTGGGCTGCAAGCGGAGATTCTTCATCCAGAAGCTTAAACTCAAGCTGCGCTGTCTTGCCTATCAGGTCTATCGCCCTTTTTGGGTCTTTGACGCCCGGCAGCTGCACCACAATCTCGTTTTCACCCTGACGCTGGATCGTCGGCTCGGAAACTCCGAACTGGTCTATCCTGTTTCTGATCGTTTCAAGCGCCTGGTTGGCGGCATTGTCCTTTATCGCAGCCTTTTCTTTTTCAGATACCGCAAGGACAAGGCTCTGTCCTCCTGAGACCGTGTCCATATTGGGATAATTTTCCTTGATGACGGTTGAAATCTCCTGGCTAAAAGGGGTTATTTCGATATGCAGGCCATTCCTCTTCACCTCTGCCTGCAATTTCTTCTTCTGAAGGGTATCTTTTATCAGGTATGCATATCTTTCAGCGGATGCTTCGACAGCCTTGTCGCCTTCCACCTCAAAGACAAGGTGAAGTCCGCCCTGAAGGTCAAGGCCAAGGACTATCCCCTTGCTCGGCATGTTCTTTTTCCACACCTCAGGCATAAACTTAAACAGAGGTGTATTAGGGAGGAAAAATATCGCTGCTATGAGCAGGGTGAACCCGATAAGTAAAAACCTCCAGAGAACATTTTTTTTCATAAATCCTCCACTCCGAGAAAATTATATTATCTATCGAAAACTGTTGCCGTTTAATTCAGGTAAGTTAAGTATAGATTACTCATCATCAGAAGATTGTCTCAGCGCAGCAATATAACCCTTGCCGTATTTCACCTTCACGTTCTCTGCAATCTTTACGGTGACCGTATTGCCCTTCACCTCTTCTATGACGCCGTACTCGCCGCCGGAGGTTATTACCTTATCTCCCCTTTTCAGATTCTCCAGCATCGCCTTCTGTTCTTTGGCCCTTTTTTGCTGGGGCCTTATGAGCAGAAAGTAGAATATTACAAATATGATAACCAGCGGGAGAAATCCCATTAATCCGCTTGTCTGCCCCTGTCCTGCCTGCGGGTTTGATCCCATAGCATAAGCCAATCCTGTCAACATCCCCACCTCCCTGAATATTATAGTTTGTTAATATACCTGCTTTGCCATTTATTAATCAAGGGGCGGAAAATGCAGTACTGTGTCATACCAAAATAGAAATGTCCGGCTTCGCCAAAATAGAAATGTCCGGCTTTAAGAATGTTAGACTGCCTCTTTTTGAAAGGAGGCGGGATGACAGGAAAGGACATTGTGAAGAACCCTGTGCCAAGAGCACAGGGCGTCAAAAGTCAAAACAAATTTATTCTGTCATTGTCCGGCTTGACCCCCGCATCAA
>PGYF01000079.1:5830-12404 GCA_002839535.1 Nitrospira bacterium HGW-Nitrospira-1 | reverse complement strand
CGGAAGCCTTTCGCCTCCCTTCTTATCAAAATTTATCATGCTATATAAATATCCTTTTTAGCCTAAAATACCATTTTATATGAACTTGTCAAAAACCGGCCTGTTGTTATGCTGGAGTTTTATATTGTAATGAATCGGTTATTTTATGATATGATTTTAATCAAGATTGCCAAAACACGCAACTTGGTAGATTAAATGTTAGCAATGCCAATTTTTTACGGAAATGAATAATGGATGAAATAATTCGCAAAGGAATCATTGACATTTTAAAAAACAACATGACACTTTTGCGAATTCCGATAAGGCAAAAAGCAAAATTTGAAGGTTGGTTGAAATTCGAGCTGGCACATTATTTAGAACAATCAGGCATGCAAAACATTGAGGTTGAGACTAAGACTGCCTATCGTCGCGACAGGACAGACATTACTTTTGTCAATAATGGAGAGCCATATTACATCGAACTTAAGACTCCAAATACAAATTGGAAACTTGAAGGAGTAAATAATAATTGCCGACCTATCACAAAGAACATTCAGTCTGTCATAGATGATGCAAAGAAATTGAACTCAAATAATGGTATTGTCGCTTTCGTACTTTTCCCGGTGCCTGTTGGCGATAACCGGTGGAAATTCTATTTAGATCGTATCAATGAAAAGACAGACCTTGGATTGAGTAGAGAGAAGAATTGTGAACTGATAGACATTAATATTGATGAAAAGAATGCCTGCAGCTTGATAGTTTGCGCTTTCATGTCAAAACGCTTTAGTAGTTGGCCATAGAAGAAAATGTAGTAACAACAAATAATTGCTAACAACCGCGTGAACCCGACGCGGCAAATTATCGGGTTATTTTTCGGGAGTGTGGTCACGCCGCGCGGGTTACGCAGGCGTTATGCGTCTACAATACCATGCCCAAGAAAAGACTTTAAATCTTAATTTAAAAAAGGTAGAATCCCCACACTATGGAACTTTGGAACAAAGATGTTGAAAGTAAGTTTTTCACTGAATCCGTTAAATTTGCCACTCCAGAACAGTTGTTCTATGTAACCGATAAAAATAGATACCTTGCCTACTGGCCCAAAGGCTATGATGGCAAGAAAAGCACCCTCCAAAGCAGAAACGCATTAATCGGGAATTTTACTGAGAAATGGACAACGGACTTAATCCAAGAAGTCGTCAAAGATAAGGGACTGTTTGCCGTTCAAGGCGCAATCTGTGACGAGATTGCCTTGACAAATATGTCCCCTGCTGATGTTGTCATTTCAAAAAGCAAGAATATCAATCAGCGACCAGAGGACATCGTGGCTATAATTGAGGTAAAGATGTCCATTGTCTGGAACTGGGAGTTACAAGGGGAGAAGACATTGTCTTGCATCGGTGACTATAAGACACATCAGGGTAATCCTGGCTTGTTGCGTTCCGATTCAATGTTGAAGGGCATCGGCAAGAGCATAAACATAAGGGTTTCAAGCTTCAAGGCCGCAAGGATACCTATTATTGTGATGGGCAATACGCCCATTACAAATAGCTATTATCCTAAGGTTGACCACCTGAAGCTCGCAGGAATTATACAAGGCTTCTGGTCTGTAAACCCTCAGCCGTTGGATGATAATGGAGAGAACATAAAGAAGACCGAAAAGCAGGGATTCAACAGGTTTGATAGTTTTGAAGAGCTAAGGAATGCCTTTAATGTCTTACTGTCAGAGGAAAGGAATTTCTTTTCCAGCATGAAAAGCAAAAAAGAATTAGGAAAGATTATCGAGACTGCCAACCGTGAAGGAACCTACGAAAAGAAGGCAGAAGTCTTTTTAAAACTTATCAAGGAAGAATAGCAAAATATGAAAGAGTTAAAGCATAGACGCAATGGAACGAAAACGAGTTCTTTCGGGACTCCGGGGCGAATCAATCATGATTCTTCGGAGTTTTATGATAGCAAATTATATGCGGGTAAAAAGCCGCTTGAAACGATTAAAATTATTGAGAATCATATCCCCGATGAAAACCTTGATAAAATCTACTGCAAATCAAGCGAGATAATGGATGATATCCCCGACTACAGTGTTCATTTAATGGTCACATCACCACCATATAATGTAAAGAAAGAATATGACAAAGACCTTTCCCTTGATGAATACAGAACATTACTAAAGGCGGTGTTCAAGGAGACTTACAAAAAACTGGTTACGGGCGGAAGAACATGTATAAATGTTGCCAATCTCGGAAGGAAACCGTACATACCGCTCCATAGCTACATCATAGAGGACATGCTTCAACTTGGCTATTTCATGCGTGGTGAAATCATCTGGAACAAGGCATCAAGCGCAAGCCCTTCAACCGCATGGGGAAGCTGGCAATCGGCGGCAAACCCTGTATTAAGAGACATTCACGAATATATTTTAGTTTTTTCAAAGGAATCCTTTTCGAGGAAACGAGGAAATAATAACGATACGATAGCTAAAGAAGAGTTCCTTGAATGGACAAAGAGCGTTTGGACATTTCCCGCCGTCTCAGCCCGTAGTATTGGACATCCTGCACCCTTTCCAGAGGAACTGCCACACCGCCTTATCCAGCTATATACTTTCGAGAAAGATGTTGTCTTAGACCCGTTTTGTGGCAGTGGAACCGCCTGTCTTGCAGCGTTGAAGGATGGCAGGCATTACATCGGGTATGACATCGAACCTAAATATGTAGAACTGGCAAATCGAAGGATAAAGTCACATTCAAGCCAGAAAAATCTATTTGAACACGAACCGCCTTCAAGAACCATAAAATCAAATGAAGAGTGGACACGGCAAAGCATATAAAACTGCATAACAAATCGCTCAAGAGGAACGCGGCATAAAACCGCCGCGCCGCTGAACTTAGCGTTGAAGCTGTAGAAAAAGTCTAAAAACGTTATTATAACGTTTTTAGACTTTTTCTACATGGGCGTGGCGGCATCCAGTATCTCGCGTTTGGTCGAGAGGGCAGAAGCAAAATGATGGTCATGGTCAGGCTAAATGCTCGTTAGGTATCAACGTCCCCCCTAACGTCGTCTGGGTGCCCAGGAAAAGGGTTTTTGCGCCAGTTTGAATGGTCCATGGGGCTTTTCCTTGGCAAAACTTATGCCTGAACCGGCCATAGCAAGGGTTGTTCCTGCCAAAGAACCGCCCATTATTAACAACATTTTTCTCCTGCTAATTTTATTTATTATGCTTTCTCCTTTTTTTGTCTGGGTTTTAAAATCATATAGAAAATATTCTTGTCGCCTGATCTTTTCGAAGCTCTTCGGAACATTTTTCCATTCGAAAGATGATTTCATCAACGCTTTCAGCCGTTTCCTCAAAACAGGGTTTTAATGCAGCATTGAGCTGCCTTTCAACCTCATTGAGTTTGTTAAGAAAACGAAGATAATTGGCGCGATTTTTATACGATGATCGAACGAGCGCATCATAGCTATCCCCTTCGGCACGAAACAGATGCTGGTAATGACTCACTATCGTTTCAAGCCAGGCATTATACTTTTTTGCCGCGCCATCCGGTTCATCGGACAGCTTAATTAGTTTGGCAAAATCAGGTTTACGGTTGCCGGCAAACGAAGTGTATGCTTCCTCCAGCGCCTGCCTTCGATCATCAAGATAGTTTTCAACAAACGAGTTGCGGCCTTTGACGTATCTTTGATAACGATACATGTGATAAACAAGGATGATCGGAATAAGAATCATCCATACAGTAATCTGCGGTTTATTAATGATGTTATCTGACACAGCGTGGGCAAAACGCTCTTCATCTTCAAGGATCAGTGTTTTTTTTGACTCTTGTGAAGTCATCGATGTTCCTGTTTTTTAGCAAACCACGGGGGCGCGATTAAATAAGCTCCCCCCGTGGTGTTTTTCATGCTAAGGAGACCTTGGTGGATAGGCCCTTGTATTATTCATGTTAATGTTGGCTTCAGAGAATTCTTCCACCTCCGTATAGAAATACATGTTAGCTTCGATGCCCCTTTCATCGATGGCCTGTACAATAGGCTTCAGCGCTGGTATCTGCTATAAGACCTGCGAAGCGTTTCACAACATCGGCTGTTTTTTCACTAATACGGGGCATAATAGTCATAGCAACACCGCATCTCTTCATCCTTAAATCCTTAAATCCTTGCCGTAATTTCAGGAAACACCTTGTAGAACATGATGTATGCCATTAACAGGGTCAAAATAAGGTTCAGCGATTGACCGCAAACGTAGAGGATAAGCGGCTTGCCCCCCGCGAATTGGTGCTTAAGTTCACGAAAGTTTGTTGCCAGTCCAATACTGACAAAAGCCAGGCAGAAAAACCAGCCTCTGAAGATTTTGGACATGCCACCAATAGCGCCATGATCGATAAGTGCATAGGACACATCATTTCCCATGCTTTGAGCTATCAGAGAGAAAATAATCGAAGCAGCCATAAAACCGATAACGAATTTGGGAAATCTGTACCATATTTCCATCTTGCTTACCCGCTCGCCCGGCACACAATCTACCTTGGCGCACCAGTACACAGCCACACAAAAAGCGATAATGCCGATAAGAACATTTTGAATCATTTTCACCGTCGCAGCAACATAAAGGGCCTTGTCGCTGAGAAAAGCCCCTGCGGCCGCCACAGCGCCGGTAGCATCAATTGTTCCGCCCATCCATGCGCCCCCAAGCACATGGGGCATGCCAACTGCCTTGATAAACGCCGGCATAAGAATCATCATGATAGAGGTAAAGACCAAAGACAGGCCGACAGCCAGCGTCAACTCCTCTTTCTTGGCCCGACAGGCCGCGGCAGTGGCAATAGCAGCCGAAACACCGCAAACCGACATGTCTGCTGAAATAGTTATGTTAAGAGTTTTTGATGGCATTTTGACGATTTTCTGGCCGAAAATATAAGTACAGACCAATACAATGGGAGTAACTACCCATGCGACAAAAATGCCCGGCACCCCGATGGAGAGGATTTTTCCGAACAGAATTTCAGCGCCCAGAATGACCAGGCCGGTTTTAATGTAATATTCGGTCTGAACAGCAGGCATCACCCATTTTGGCGTCCCGACGGTGTTGCTGATAATCAGGCCGAATAGAATCGCCCAGGCAGCGTAACCAATGCCCAAACTCTTCATGGTGGCATTCGAGCCAGCGGCAAAGGACAACACGGCAATAAGAAAAACAAACCCGAACCCGACCATGAATTTAATCGTGGGCTTGCCCATGCCCTTCATGCCGATACCAAAGAAAATGGCCAGAAAGATACACAGACCGATCAAATAAGGAATCTGGTTATACGGTTTGGCCTCAGCTTTTTTCTTGGCCTTGGATGCTTTTTCATGCGCAGCCCGCCATGCATCAATGGCTGTGACGGCCTCGGCATTGAGGGTTTCATTGGTGAAATCGGCTGTAGCAGCCTCCGCTGCTATGGCTGCTTCCAGCGCAGCAGCTGCCTTGGCCTCGGCTGCTTCATACTTTGCCAGCGCTTTCTCTTTTATTGCTTCGGCATCTGACTTTCCCATCATAAAGGCGTTCAGAGGGTTGCTGCTCCAGCCATGCGGTTCTTTAGTGTACAGCGCGATTTTTTTGCCGGCATCTGAACTGGTGGCCTTGAGCTTCTTCTTTGCATCAACCGCCTTGTGCCAGGCCACGGTTTTAAACGGCGCTCGGGCTGATTCAGCAGCCAGGATCACATTTGCCTTGGCTATTTTCTGGTGTAAGTCGTCCGGCGCGTTATTAAGGTAAATAAAAAGTCCAAACAACAACATGGCAAAACCGAGCCAAATGGCCCACCAGTCTTCCTTTTTCCACATTTCCGACCATTCCCATTTGCCCACATTTTTAACAATTTCCTCTGCCATAAATTTTCCTCCTTTTTTTTGTAATTAATTCTTCCGAACGGCCTGACCGCCATGAAATCCGTAATGACCGGTAATAATATATAGATATCTATCTTAGTTAAAGAAATTGCATCAAGGTATCAGAAGGCAAAGAAGAAACTCAAAGGAGTCATACTTAATGAATTTGAGGCGCTGACGGGTTATGTTCGTTGTTGAAGCTGTAGAAAAAGTCTAAAAACGTTATAATAACGTCATTCATTTTCTTCGAGAAGCAAAAAGACGGGTTAGCAAGGAGGAAAGAATGGCGAGATACAAGGAATACGACTATGCTCAGGGGAAGTTTATACCAATCCATTTTGACAAGCAGATACTTCCGGGGACATTTGAACATACACTTCATTATTTATTAGATAACGAAATAGACCTCTCCATCTTTGACTTACGTTACCAGAACGACGAAACCGGCGCGCCGGCGTATGATCCGGCAATACTTCTGAAGATAATACTGTATGCCTATTCACGAGGCATCACCTCAAGCAGGAAGATAGCGTGTTGCTGTGAAGAGAACATAGTATTCATGGCATTATCAGCAGACACCCGTCCTCACTTTACAACCATAGCGGATTTTATATCCTCGGCAGACCAGGAGATCATCAGATTATTTCTGCAGGTTTTACTGACATGTGACGCAATGGGGCTGATAGGCAAGGAGATGTTTGCGGTAGACGGTTGTAAAATGCCCAGTAAC
>PGYF01000079.1:0-5786 GCA_002839535.1 Nitrospira bacterium HGW-Nitrospira-1 | reverse complement strand
AAATAGGGGGGTTCGGGGAAAGTAAAACCCGAAATTACAGATCACAAAATTTACGGGAAAGCAGGAAGTTCAAAAAAAGACTTTTTCTACAGACTCGTTGGGGGTAGATAAAAATCATGATGTACGAGGACGTCATAAGGGATTTTGCAATAAGAACGAAGAGAAATCTCGCAATTATTGAGCAACTTCATAAAAATGGCATGGAAGCATATGAGACAACTCAACTCGTTAATTCATGTCTTGGTTTGTTGGTATTTCCACAACAGCGTTTCATAAAAAGAATACCTGAGACCCCAATTGAACAACTTATTCAAGAGGGATGGCCAGTGCCACAGGTTACTGGTCAGTTTCCTCAGGTTGCCAATCTTAATGAACTGATTCGCTATCTACGAAATGCGATCGCGCATTTTAATATTCAGTTTATCGGTGATTCAGAGAACCAGATAAGACTTTTGCGCGTGTGGAATACTAGAGGTGGCACCAAGACATGGGAAGCAGAACTAAGCGTTGCTGACCTCAAGAAAATATCTGAGAGATTTTCTTGAATGCTGATTGATTACAATAAGGTATGATTTGAGAACCCCTAACAATTCACTTGCGCGGATGGCGTTCCGCCACCGCACAGTTCACAACGTTATGGCAGTCGATAGAATATACTGGACCTATCCCCAATCATTGTGCCACTATGCCCCGCACTTGATGCGGGGGTCAAGCCGGACAATGACAGAATAAATTTGTTTTGACTTTTGACTCCCTGTGCCAAGAGCACAGGGAGTTCTTGCTTATTCATTAAATGTCTCAACGATAACCCCCATAGTTACATTTTAGACGGCGCAATACGCAGCGTTTGAATGCGACTCCGTATTAGGGTATAATATCCGGTAGCTATGGGCTTCTGGGTGGACATAAGACGCGATTACAAGGCTGTCTTTGAAAGAGACCCTGCTGCAAGGAATGGCCTTGAAGTCATTCTCGCCTATCCTGGTTTTCATGCGATATTCATCCACAGGATAAACCATATTCTCTGGAATTGGCGTATTCCGGTGCTGCCAAGGCTTATATCCCATATCGGAAGATTTCTTACCGGCATAGAGATCCACCCTGCTGCAAAAATAGGCCCTGGTTTTTTTATTGATCACGGCATGGGAGTTGTCATAGGTGAAACAGCAGAGGCAGGCGAAAACTGCCTGCTCTATCAGGGCGCTACCCTGGGCGGGACAGGCAAAGAAAAGGGCAAGCGGCACCCTACACTCGGCAATAATGTGGTTGTCGGCGCCGGCGCAAAGATCCTTGGCGCGATAACGATCGGCAATAATGTTATTATAGGCGCCAATTCAGTGATTTTAAAGCCTGTGCCTGACAACGCCATATGCGTTGGTGTGCCGGGAAGGGTCACGAAAAAGAAGATCATACGGATGACCACTGAAGATGGACTGGTGGAGGTCATGGACTATTTCCCTGACCCAACGATCGAAAAACTGAAGCAACTGGAGACAAGGCTGAGCGAGATAATAAAAAGGCTTGATGCCTCGGAGCAATTGAATAAAATAGGAGGACGGATGAGGATTTATAATACCATGACCGGCAAGAAGGAAGAATTTGTGCCGGTGACGCCTGGTCAGGTACGGATGTATGTATGCGGCATAACGGTCTATGACCACTGCCATATCGGACATGCACGGAGCGCAATAGTCTTTGACGTCATGAGGAGATACCTGAAATATAAGGGCTTTAATGTCACCTATGTAAAGAACTTTACTGATATTGATGACAAGATTATCAACAGGGCAAAGCAGGAAGGCATAACGTGGGACGTAGTTGCTGAAAAGTACATAGAAGCGTATTACAGGGACATGGATAGCCTCGGCGTTGCCGGAGCGGATATAGAGCCGAGGGCAACCGGGCATATCCGGGAGATTATTGATTTTGTAAAGGGCCTTATTGATAAAGGGTATGCCTATGAAATGCAGGGCGATGTATATTTCGAGGTAGAGAAATTTGCAGACTACGGAAAGCTCTCAAAAAGGGACCTTGACGACATGCTGGCAGGTGCGCGTGTTGATGTGAACGAAAAGAAGAGAAACCCTATGGACTTCGCACTCTGGAAGGCTTCCAAAGAAGGCGAGCCTGCATGGGAAAGTCCCTGGGGCCCGGGCAGACCTGGCTGGCATATCGAATGCTCGGCAATGTCGCGGAAACATCTTGGCGATACCTTTGATATTCATGGCGGAGGCGCAGACCTGATATTCCCGCACCATGAAAATGAGATAGCGCAGTCAGAGGCTTACACCGGCAGGCCTTTTGTCAACTACTGGGTCCATAACGGCTTTATTACCGTTGACAGGGAAAAGATGTCCAAATCACTCGGGAACTTCTTCACGATAAAGGAGATCCTGAATAAATTCGACGCAGAGGTGATACGGTTTTTTCTCCTTTCAACGCATTACAGAAGCCCGATCGAATTTTCTGACGAGCAGCTGAGGGAATCCGAGGTCTCCATAGACAGATTTTATACAACATCAGCGAGGCTCAGCGACTTTCTCAAACAGGATCATTCCAGGGAGAAGGCGTGCCCTGATGAAAAACTGCTGATAGACCTTCTGGCTAAATTCCGTGATAAGTTCGCTGAGGCGATGGACGATGATTTTAACACAGCCCTTGCCATAGGACATATCTTCGAATTGATTCGCGTTGTCAACAAATACCTTGACGGCAAGCCGTCGGGCAGGAAGGCAGTTGAACTGGCAACAAAGACGGGTGACTTTCTGAAAGAAGCAGGCGGGGCGCTGAATGTTTTCCGGCGTACGCCTGAGGAATGGAGCAGGGCCCTGATGTCTATCAAGTGTCCTGAGCTTACGGAAGAATTTATCATGACCCGGATCGGGGACAGGCAGGCAGCAAGAGAGAAAAAAGATTGGGCTGCTTCTGATGCGATAAGAAAAGAACTTGAAGAAAGAGGGATTGTCCTTGAAGACAAGAAAGAAGGGACCGGCTGGAAGGTCAAGATATCAGGATGAAGGGATCCCTGTGGTCACGTCGGACAAGATGATTTCAAAATACAAGGTGAAAACGATCTGGAAATGAGAAAAAATGCAAGGGAAACATTTCATTCTGCAAAGGGGCATGGCCCCAAGCCGCATTTTGACAGGAGAAAAGCGCCGGAAGAATGGGTTTATGGACTGAACCCTGTGCTTGAAGCTGTCCGCTCGGGCAGGGAAGTCAAGGCGGTCTTCCTCTCATCTGGAAGAAGAGACAAGGTCTCGGAGCTTGAGGCGGAGATATCCTCCCGTGGGATAAAGATCAATAAGGCAGACAATCTTTTTTTCGACAGCAGGTTTGCCAAAGGACACCAGGGCATTGCGGCCCTTGTTGCTCCCCCCAAATATACTGACATGGAAGACCTCCTCGTTATGCCCTCAGAAAAAGGCGAGACCCCACTATTCCTGATACTTGATTGCATTGAGGACCCGAGAAATTTCGGGGCCATTTTGAGGGTCGCTGACGCAGGGGGTGTTCACGGCGTTGTTATACAGGCATACCGGTCCGCATCCCTCAGTCCTGAGGCTGTCAAGGCCTCAGCAGGCGCTTCAGAATATATTCCTGTAACCATAGTCCCGAATATTAAACATGCGATGCGGGAGATGAAGGAATCGGGAATCATAATTGCCGGCGCAGAGGCTTCCTCAGAGGGACGAATATGGGATGCTGACCTGAGTGGGCCGTTGGCTGTCGTGATAGGATCTGAAGGGCATGGTCTGCGAAGGACTGTGAAAGAAGAATGCGATATGCTCGTGAGTCTTCCCATGAAAGGCATGGTAAATTCCCTGAACGCCTCAGTGGCAACCGGGATTATCATTTTTGAGATAATGCGCCAGAGGATGCGGAGAATGACGAGTTGAGAGTTAGAGTTTATGGCTGCTTTTATGAATATGCTTCATCATGAGGGCCGAAGGTGAGAAATACTATAGTTTTCGCATCCAATGATTCGCAGAGTTCAGGGGCGCAGCCGACAAGGCGCTGGAATTTTCTTGCCCGGCATTCTTTGCAGACTGAAAAAACCAGCCTGCTGGATTTTGTAAAGCGTGCTGAGCGCAGTCCTTTAAGCTCACCGACAAGCAATTCGCTTTTGCAATTCTTATATGGGTCTTGTGATAAAAGTTGCACCTTATTGGCGAGTAATTTCTTGAGATGCCGGTATTTCTTTGCCTGTTTTAGAAACTCAGGAGCGAAATATGCTTTATAAATTTTCCAATACCTCTTTGAGAGTATGCAATTTAGCTCCAGAATGGAGCTGCTGCTTTGCCTTTCCGATAGACTGCAACAATTCTTTGTTAGACATTATCTTTAGAGTTTCGCTTATTCTTTTCCAGTCTTTGAGACTAATCACAACGGCTTTGGGTTTGCCTTCCGGTGTGGTGATGAACTCAACATTAGGCAGTTCAAGGGTTTTTAGCACTGTCAAACCTCCTTTCTTTTTATCCGGATTAAATCTTACGGGAATTTACCATATAAATAATCTTACTGTCAAAACATGGGGCCTGTGTGCATAGGTTAACCCGAAAATGCGAGCATAATTCAAATGCCTTGTTATCATTTTGAATGCAACTTCGCCTCAGTGGCAACCGGGATTATCATTTTTGAGATAATGCGCCAGAGAATGGGTAATTAGCATTATTTTTTAAGATATTTTTTGAATTACCTGTTTTCACTTGTTTTTTTGTGCTTGACTCTATTATAATTTTATTTTTATATTAATTAGTTTCGAGAACCCAAGGGTTTACTGTTGCCTTTTTTGGTGAGGCGATAAAAAAACTCTGATACGGAATGCTTTAAAAGACAGCTGGAATGAGCCGGTTATATAATTCTGTCTGAATGGTTTTTTATTTATCTGAATAAATGCCACCGTAGCTCAGCCGGCAGAGCATCTGATTTGTAATCAGAGGGTCGGGGGTTCGATTCCCTTCGGTGGCTCCATTAGACGGTGATTAGGGTTTGGTTTATTGGGTTTGGAAAAAATACTAATCCCTAACCCCAAAGCCCTGTAGTTATACGGAGAGGTACCCGAGTGGCCAAAGGGGACGGGCTGTAAACCCGTTGGCGTAGCCTACGGAGGTTCAAATCCTCCCCTCTCCACCAGTAAAATTTGCAGGGCAAATTTTACAGTGATGAGTAATCAGTGATGAGTGACGAGTTGAGAAAAAGGGAAGAAGAGAGCTTAGGCTTTGGCCTTTTCACTGATCACTTCTCACTAATAACTGTCGTAAATGCGGGAGTAGCTCAGTGGTAGAGCGTCAGCCTTCCAAGCTGAGGGTCGCGGGTTCGAATCCCGTTTCCCGCTCCAGCGAATTTTGCCAGGCAAAATTCGCAGTTGAGAGTTGGGAGTCATGAGTCAGGAGATTTTGATTGGGTATTACCAACTCCGAACTCCGAACCTATAACTCTGAACTGAGAGTGCCCATGTAGCTCAGTCGGCAGAGCACATCCTTGGTAAGGATGAGGTCACCGGTCCGATTCCGGTCATGGGCTCCAGAATTGAGGTTATGTGTGATGGGTAATGCGTGAAGGGTGGAACCTTGCTGAACTCATTACTCTTTACGCATTACGCATTACGGTATAAACAAGGAGGCAAAATGGCAAAGGCAAAATTTGAGAGGACGAAACCACATTGCAACGTTGGGACAATCGGGCACGTAGACCACGGCAAGACGACCTTGACAGCGGCTATCACAAAGGTGCTGGCGATGACCGGTCAGGCGACATACCGCGCATATGACTCGATAGACAAT
>PGYF01000078.1 GCA_002839535.1 Nitrospira bacterium HGW-Nitrospira-1 | reverse complement strand
GGTCGTGGAATGACGGAGGGGGGTCGTGGAATGACACAAATTAGGAAGCAATTCATCCCTGTGCCAAGAGCACAGGGATGAATTGCTTATTCATTAAAAGAGTAAAAAGGGGACGTTGATGAATTAGTTGACTTCAAAAACAACCCTGCAACTTTCCCCTGTATGATGGCAACTTCCTTTATTGTTGATATTTTTTGACGTATTTTAGGATAATATATAAAGTATATTTATGGCTGATAAAACCACTCGTATAAAAGAAGCTCAGAAATATTTGGCAAAGGGCCAGCTTGGCAAGGCTATTGCCAAATGGGAAAAACTTGTCCAGGAATTCCCTGATGGCAATAACTATAATTTTATTGGCGACCTCTATCTAAAAAACGACGATAAAAAAAACGCCGTTGAATCTTTTCAAAAAGCCGCGAATATCTTCAGACAGGAAGGCTTTTCCCTTAAGACCCTGGCTCTTTTCAAAAAAATACTCAATGTCAACCCTGCTGATGCTGCCGCCCTTTACGCGCTGGGAGAGTTAAGCGAAGAGAAAGAATTGATTACAGATGCAATAAAATATTACCTTGCTGCAGCCGACAGCCTTGCAAAAGAGGGCAGGAAAGGCGAACTGTTTGATATCTACAAGAAGATACTGTCTCTTTCCCCTTCCAATATACCTCTCAGGATTAAAGTTGCAGAGACATTATTCAAGGAAGGCCTTAAATCAGATGCTGCAAAAGAGCACCTTTATATTGCCGGCATCTATGAAAACAAAGGTGATATTCCCAAAGCAAAGGAGTCTTACCGGAAAGCAATTGGTATGCAGCCGCTGAACAAGGATGCGGTCGTAGGGCTGAGTTGTCTGTATGAAAAAACAGGCGGGATAGATGAGGCAATAGAACTCATGAAAGAAGCCTCTGTACTCTTTCCTGAGGATGTCGATGTGCTGATGCGGGCAGCTGAACTCTCTCTGCTAAGAAATTCTACTGAAAATGCCAAAGACTACCTCTCCAGAGTCAATGAGCTTGAACCCAAAAATGCAAAGGCCCGCAGACTGCTGGGGGAGATATATTCAAAGGAAGGCCTTAAAGAAAAGGCAGTTGAAGAACTCAACTTACTGGGAGATATTTATTATGACAGAGGGGCGCAAAAGGAGGCTCTGGCCTGCTATAATGACGCCATTGAAATAGCCCCTGACAACGATTATCTGTATGAACAGACAGCGGAACTCGGGGGAGAGCACAAAAAAGAGGTCCCTGAGTTTATTGAATCCACCGGGCCTGCTGAAGGCATTGAAGCAGCTAAGGATGAAGAATCCGGTCGTATTTCTATAAAAGCTGAAAAAACAGTTGATAAGATTTTTACCGAAGCAGACATATTCTGTCGGTATGGACTCTTTAGTGAGGCCCAAGCGCTGCTTGAAGGGCTCAAGCTGAGAGTACCGGAAAACATCGACCTTCACCTTCGGTTAAAAACCATATATTCCGAGCTTGACAACAAAGAGGCTGTTGTAACAGAATGCCTTATTTTGAGCGGTCTCTTTAAACGCAGCGGGGACACTGAAAACTCTGAGAAGGCGCTCAGAGAAGGCTATGAAATCTCCCCTTCAGACCCAAGGCTTTCAGAAAAGGGCTTTACTGCTTTAATCGAGACAACTTCCCGTGCATCCAAAGGCTTTGAAGAATTCAGCGGAGCTGCTGCCGGAGAGGAAGGCATTGGCGGGGACTATGAAAAAGAACTCGCTAAGGCAGACTTTTACGCACGTCAGGGTCTGGCCCAGGAAGCGTTAAGAATCCTTCTTGAGCTGCAAAGGTTGCTCCCCGAAAACAGGGATATTGCCGAGAGGCTCGAAGCCCTCGGTGAAAGGCCTGAAATTTCTTCTGTAACTGAGACGCCCGAGGCCAAAGAAAAAACTGAAATGTCTTTCGAATTTTTAGAAGGCAAAGAAGAATCCCCTGATGTCCCCTCCTGTGCTGGCGAGACTCCGCAGGGGAAAGAGATACCCGAAGAAGGGCTTGAGGACATGGAATATAAAGACTTCCCGATCAGTAAAGATGAAATCATGAAAGCAACTGAGATGCCCAAGCCAATGCTCGGCGATGATGTCCTCGAAATCTTTCAGGAGTTCAAAGAGGGTCTTGAGCCTAAGCTTCTTGAGCCTAAGCTTGATGATGAGGAGACGGAAATGCATTATAACCTTGGCGTCGCATACAAAGAGATGGGGCTGGTCGATGATGCAATAAATGAGTTCCAGACTGTCGGGAACAACAAAAAAAGGTTTTTACAGTCTTCGTCAATACTCGGGCTTTGCTATATGGAAAAAGGGCTTTATTCGATTGCAATTGATCTGCTGACCAGGACGTTGGAGAGCGCCAGGGAGTCCGATGAGTCTTATTGGTCAATCAAATATGACCTTGCAGAGGCGTATGAAAAAAACAATAACCCAAAGAAAGCGCTCGAACTCTACACAGAGGTGTATGGCTGGAACGCGAAATTCAGGGATGTCTCTGATAAAGTCGGCTTAAAAACAACACAGGCCGCAAAAAATCCGGAGAAAGACAAAACAACAAAAAAGAAGAGCCGTATTTCCTATCTATAACCTATGGACTACCTGGAATATTACAAGCTGAACAAGCATCCTTTTTCAACTGTAGTGGATAGCAGGTTTTACTATGACAGCCCACAGCGCACAGAGGCTCTCCTGCGCCTAAAATACGCTATTGATACTGATAAGGGTCTTGCTGTTGTTATCGGGGATATTGGCGCAGGCAAGACAACTCTTGCCAGAAAAATGCTTGAAGAGCTTGATGAAGAAAAGTATGAGGCAGCACTGCTTGTGATCATACATTCATCTGTGAGTTCTGATTGGCTTTTCAAAAAATTTGCGCTCCAACTCGGCGTCAAGAATATCCCTGACAACAAGGTTCAACTGCTGGGAGAAATTTACCGGAGACTTCTGGAGATTAACGAGGAAGGGAAAAAAACAGTTGTTCTTATAGATGAAGCCCAGATGCTGAATTCAAAAGAAATCATGGAAGACTTCAGAGGTCTGCTCAACATGGAGACCTCTGAGGGGAAATTGGTTAACTTTATTTTTTTCGGCCTCCCGGAACTCGATTCTACGCTCTCTCTGGACGAACCTCTCAAGCAAAGAATAGCGATCAGAGTAAAATTAACCGTCTACTCAGAGGAAAACACATCTGACTATATAAAACACAGGCTGGAGGTTGCGGGCCGCGAGTTGGGCGTCTTCACCCCTGAGGCAATAAAACTTGTTTATAAGTATTCAAAAGGCTCTCCAAGGCTCATAAATACGATATGCGACAATGCCTTGCTTGATGGTTTTCTCTTTAAAAAACCTGTCATAGATGAGTCTGTAATAAAGACAGCTGCAATCGATCTGGGGTTCGATACTTAGCGCATAATTCATAAATTATGCAGGTTAACGCAGAACAGCTTCAAGAAATTCTTCGACGTCCTTAATTCCAATCACCTGCAATCCCTCCTTATTTGTTGCCTTCAGGGCATTTCCTGCCGGGATGACTGCTCTTTTAAAACCTATCTTGGCAGCCTCCTTCAGCCTTGCTTCGGCCTGGGCAACAGCCCGGACTTCCCCTGAAAGCCCAATCTCACCGAAGACAAAGGTATCAGGCTTAATAGAAACCTCCCTTACTGATGATGCGATTGTGGCGATAATGCCAAGGTCTACCGCCGGTTCTACTATTTTCAGTCCGCCAACCACATTGATAAATACATCCATGCCTCCCAGGTGCATACCTGCCCTTTTCTCAAGCACTGCTATCAGAAGGTTTACCCTGTTAAAATCAACACCAATAGAAGTCCTTCTCGGTATGCCAAAGTTTGTCTGCGATACAAGGGCCTGTATCTCTACCATGAGAGGCCTGGTACCCTCCAGACTCGCAATAACTGTAGAGCCTGAGACATTCCGTGGCCGCTCTGATAAAAACAACTCTGAGGGGTTATCGACTTCCCGAAGTCCGGCATCAGACATCTCGAAAATCCCTATCTCGTTCGTTGAACCAAAGCGGTTTTTTATTGTCCTCAGTATCCGATAGGAATGCCCCCTGTCACCTTCAAAATAAAGAACGGTATCAACAATATGCTCCAGGACGCGGGGTCCGGCGATTGTTCCTTCTTTTGTAACATGTCCGACAATGAAGACCGGTATCTGAGATCGCTTGGCAAAAAGCATCAGCTTTGCAGCGCACTCCCTGACCTGCCCCACCGAACCAGGAGCGGAAAGCAGCTCCTGTGTATACATCGTCTGAATCGAATCAACAACCATCGCATAAGGAGAAATCCTGGCTGCTGAATCCAGAATCCCTTCAAGCGATGTTTCAGGCAGCAGAATGATAGCGTCAGAGTTTACCGAAAGCCTGTCAGCCCTCATTTTGATCTGCTGCGGCGACTCCTCACCGGAAACATAAAGAAGCTTGCCCGATTTTTTCGACAGCCCTGAAAAGGCCTGCAAAAGCAGCGTTGACTTTCCGATCCCGGGGTCGCCGCCGACGAGGATTACGGAACCTGAAACAACCCCGCCGCCGAGCACCCGGTCAAATTCCTTTATCCCGGTAGAGGTTCTGTCCGCATCTGTCCCTTCGATAGAATGCAAATAAACAGCTTCAGGTTTTCCGTATGTCTGTAAAGACGGCGCGTTTCTGGATGGCGGGGCAGCTTTTTCTTCAACAAAGCTGTTCCAACTCCCGCAGTCAGGACATTTCCCGATCCACTTCGGACTTGTGTATGCGCATGACTGGCACTGATAAAAGGTCTTGATCTTAGACATAGGCTATTTTAATTGCATGACCCGATAAAGTCCACTACTCGATTTTGCTGCAAAGCAGCAATGAGTTTTGGGATTTCTCTATAGCCCTTCACACGCTTGAACTTTCTCATTGAACTGGGGAGTTTAATAATGAGGCAATTCACCAGGCAATTCGTCCCTGTTACGCTAATTTAGAAATGTCCGGTTTTTACCAATTTAGAAATGTCCGGTTTTCATTTTACCTAATCAGCCCCTTTTAATGAATTGCTTCCTAATTTGTGTCATTCCACGACCCCCCTCCGTCATTCCACGACTTGATCGGGGAATCC